>JBMDXC010000282.1:0-2160 GCA_048594805.1 Candidatus Entotheonellaceae bacterium
ATCGTGAAGACCAACTTGCGCACCCAGGCCCGGGCCCACGTTGTCCTGTTCAGCAGTGACTTAGCCCTCGCGTATGCGCCTCTCGTAGACTATTATGGTCTAAGATTCCAGATCGAGATAGTCTAAACGCAAATGACAAAAGGGGGTGGTTTCGCCTTTGGGGCCTGTGGGCACCACATAGCGGATTTCCACCTGGGTATCGTTGACGATGACCCGATCAATGAGCAATTCCACCAGTTGTCTGCGTTGGGCAAATGTCAATTGATCCAAAGTTGGTTGCAGGCGTTGGCAAAAGGCTTCAATACCCTGGCTCAAGGCGGCAACGTTCACGTGTTGCTGTGCCTGAGTATCGAGCTGCCGCAGTTGCTGCGCTAAACCCTGTTGGCTCTGCGCCACCTCCTTTCGTCTGCGCGCAAACTCCTCTCGCTCGATCACCTCGGCCAGGTATAAATCGAGCAGCCGCGCTTGTTGGCGTTCGAGCTGCGCTAAGACATCCCGCAGCGTTTGACGGCGCGCGTGCAGGGCCTGGGGTAACCAGGCCCCCATCTGCGCCCGTTCGAGTTCATGGGTGATGAGGGCGGGATCGCTCAGGACACGGCAGAGGTCCTGCCACACCAGTTCGTCTAAAGCCTGCGCGGGGGCATAGCGCGCCGTGCAGCGCTCACCGAGGGCGCGCCGTAACGAATCCGTACGGCCTCGACAGAAGTAGTAATGGTAGCCGGGGTGTAAGGTGCGACCGCCGCACGTGAGGCGACATTGACCACAGCTGACCAGGCCGCGGAGTAAATAGGTATAAGTCGTATTGTTTCGTCGAGCCATTTGCACGTTCCGATTCAAGCGGTGCTGGGCGGCTTCAAAGGTCTCCTCACTGATAATGGCTGGGACCGGCACGGCAATCCACTCCTCCACTGGAGCGGGCTGCTGACTCTGGCCAGGCCCTACGGGCTGCAAAGCGGATTTGCGCTGGCGGGCTGGCGCGGGGCGGGTCCGGCCACTATAGGCAACGCCCGTATAGGTAGGGGAGCGCAGAATACCCCGTACCGAAGCGACATTCCAGCGTGTTCCGCCCCTCGGTGTGGGAATGTGGGCATCGCTGAGGCGCTTCGCCACCTGATACAAGCTTGGGGCCTGGCCGGCGTCGGTATACCAGGCAAACATTTGCTCCACCACGGCAGCCTGGACTGGGTCAAGACGCACTCGGCTTGCATCGCGAGGGCGGTCGGGATCAAGCAGATAGCCATAGGGTGCTCGAGTCCAAGGGAGAAGCTGGCCACTGCGCAGTTTGGCTTGGCGCCCTCGGCGCATGCGCTCAGCAATCAAGGTCCGCTCGTACTCGGCCACGGCGGAGCGGATTTGTAACAGAAGTTGATCATGTGGATCATCACTCATGGGCCGCTCGACAAACTCGACACGACAGCCACGTTGGGTGAGTTCGTCGACCAAGAGCATCTGATGCACATAGTTCCGGGCTAAGCGATCGGGCGCAGTCACCAGCACGCATTCAAAGGCGGCCATCGCTGCCCTGTCTCGGAGTCGGTCAAGACCGGGACGCTTGAGGGTGGCGCCGCTGTAGCCGTCATCGCGATAGATATGCTCGTCTGCAACATGCCAATCCGGGTGGAGCGCCACGTAGGCGTGCAGACGGCTGAGTTGTTGCTCAATCGTCTGATGCTGTTGCTGACGACTGGTCGAGACACGCATGTAGAGAGCGACTTCCATGGGATTCCTCCTGATGATGCGATGGCGCAGGACTCTTGCCTGCGGTCTGTTCCATAGCCCATTGCAGAAGGAACTGGTATGCATAATCCCACCGTCGTTCACCGTCATTCTGTGCGCTCACTGTCCGGTGTACATGCCAGCCTGTGTGCATGGGTTCCTCCTGCGTATGTGAAGTACGGTACGCAGGAGGATACCCCGGCCACCGGATCAGCTGCGGAGCCGTAGTGGGCGTCGCCACCACGATAGCTGGAGCTGGCTCCACCGGGTGCAGCAGAATTTGTCATTTGTGATCATACCATTGAAATGGCGATTCGTGACGCCAACGCTTTCGCTGGCCTGGGGCAAGATCAATGTCGCAAGCACCAACGCATCCTCGGTGCCAACACGTTGCGTTTGGTCATGGCGGCTGCCCGCACGCTGTGGTTCATCGCGCAAGTTGAG
>JBMDXC010000283.1:0-3505 GCA_048594805.1 Candidatus Entotheonellaceae bacterium
GTGAACCCAGGCGAATCATACGATCCAGCGTCGCTACGCTCCGAGGGTGGCAGTCATGCCGTGGACTAGATGGCAACATTCCCATGGATTGCGTGGCAACATTCCCGTGGACTGGGTGGCAGAAATCCGTGGAATACGCAGTATGCCATGCACAGGGCCTGCTCTGAGGGCGTAATGTTGGTACATCACGAGGAGTGGCTATGGCTGGGGGTAGCCGCATGTTGTAAGTGACAGGAGGTGGAGCGGGCAGCATCCAGGAAAACGGCCGCACCTACATCGATGCGAGCACTAGACGAGACATTCTATATCGGTTTTTCCGATTTGAAGCATCTGCAAAATCTTCCTATTCTATGAGCGAAATCTTTCTCTATTCCAGAGCCGGAAGGCGTTTGCGGGTAGGAGGCGACCGTGCGCGGCATTGTCGTACTCGGTGTGGTAGTGGCTTTCCTCTTGTCAGGGGGGAGGTTGTGGGGAGACACAGCCGAGTCGGCAGGGACGCAGCAGTCCCAGAGCCTTCTGGCACCGGGGCAGCCAGCGCCAGATTTTGTCGCCCACGATCCCGACGGTATCCCTATTGCCCTGCACGACCACCGCGGTCGTCCAGTGATCATCAACTTTTGGGCCACATGGTGCGCTCCCTGCCGGCACGAGATGCGTGCTCTCCAGGCAGTGTACGAGGCGCATAAAGCCGCAGGACTCGCAGGTCTGGCTGTAAGCCAGGACCAACAGGACATGACAGAGGCGGTCCGGGCGTACTGTGCGACTGTCGGGATCACCTTCGCACCGCTCCTGGACCCCGATGGACGTGTGGCCACCCACTACCATGTCTTCTTGCTCCCGAGCACGGTGTTCATTCACCCGTCAGGGACGGTAGCGGCTGTGCATATTGGAGCTATGACGCCGGCACAGATCGAGCAGTACCTGCGGGCCATTCTGCCCCGGCTAGAATAGGTTCCCCGTAAATGTAGCGATGACTGTGTGTGAGTAGAGAGGAGAGAAGATTTATGCGCCTACGTCTCGTGCATGCGAGGAGGTGGCTCCTCGTACTGCTGCTTGCCGTCGTTGGCCTCGCCAGTGTGCAACTGGCAGCCGCACCAGCGGTGCAGCCCAAACGAGCCAGTTTTGACATCAGTAATGCTTTCATCATCAAAGTGCCAGAAGGTGCCAAGCGCGTGCGTGTGTGGTTCGCCGTGCCGCAAGCTGATACCGAGTCGGAGATTCGCGCGCTTAAGGTGGAGGCACCCTATCCGATACGGTACGGGACCGATTCTGCTGGTAACAGAGTGGGCTATCTGGAAGTGAACGCTCCCCAGGAGAAGCAGATCACCTTCCGTGAGACGTTCACCCTGACGCGGACCGAAATTCGGAAAGCGGCTGACCCTGCCGCCACCAGGGCGCTGACGGTGCAGGAACGCGCTGATCTCAGCACGTATCTGCAGCCGTCGACGTATGTCCTGGTCAACGACGAGATCAAGGCCCTGGCAAACCAGATCGTAGGCGGCGAACAGAACCCGGTACTGGCGGCGCGCAAAATCTACGACTGGACGCTGCACAACATTGACTACTGGGTCAAGGACCCAGAACATCTCAAAGCGTCGCCCGTGGGCAGTGCGGAATACTGTCTGCGGACGAAAACGGGCAACTGCACGGATTTTCATTCGCTCTTCTCGTCCCTGACGCTGGCCGTGGGGATTCCCACCCGCATGGTGTATGGGTCACTTCTCAAACCGACGCTCAATGGTCTCGACGTTGACGCGAGCTATCACTGCTGGATCCAGTTCTATGCCCCCAATCTGGACTGGGTCACCCTCGATGTCTCGGTGGCTGACATTTATATGGGGGATTTTCCTCTCACAGAGAAAAACCAGAAGCTCGTGGAATTGACCACAGCCGTCGGCTATCGCGGTGCGGATCCGGCTATGGTTGATTACTACTTCGGGAATCTGGACGAACGCCGTGTCGTGTGGTCGATCGGACGGGATCTGCAGCTCGATCCACCCCAGGAAGACGGTCCAGTGAATGCGCTACACAAAATGTACATCGAAGTCGATGGGAAACAGTACACGGACTGGACCCGCCAGTTTACCTATCGGGAGATCACTGCCAGTAACTGAAGACGGAGGGAGTATTTGGGAGAGGATCAGGGTCCCAAAGGCGTATCTATGGAAAAGATACAAGGATATCTCGGAAGTGATATCTTCTACGACTTTGAGGAGATGAGTTGCGGTGATTTGCTCATCGCCCTGCTGAAGGCCATGCGCCCGCTACCGGCAGGGACTCTGGTCGAAGTGCGAGCACTTGACCCTGGAGCGCCCATCGACATCCCTGCCTGGTGCAGCATGGTCGGACATGTATTGCTGGTCCGCGCCGGTGGTCCGCAGAACACCCATTATCTCATACGGAAGGGAGGGTAAGACCCATGGCAAAGCTCCTGATTAGCATTACCAATGCCAAGAATGATACCGACCGCGCTACCGTGGGCTGTGTCGTGGCCAATGCCTCAGTCGCCTCTGGGGTCGAAACGGTGGTCTTCCTGAGTACGGAAGGCGTGCGCCTGTCGCAAGAGGGTTACGCCGACGATATCCATGAGGAAGGCTTTGCCCCGCTGAAAAAGCTGCTGACCGACTTTGTCGATGCTGGCGGGGCCATCTGGGTCTGCTCGCCGTGCTTCAAGAAGCGTGGGCTGGACGAGCATAAGCTCGTACCGGGGGCCACCATCGTCGGCGGTGCGAAAGCGGTCGAATTTCTGTCCACCGGTGGCTCGTGCATGACCTATTAAGGGGTATCCCCCATGGAAGACGTCGTGCATGCCCCGGAGGATATGCGGCCTGACGCGGTGTGTGACGGCGGCAATCTGGACTGTGGTTCGGGCCTGCTGTTGTTAATCCGCAAAGCCGTCAATGCCGTGCCGCCAGGCGGGGTGTTGGAGATTCGCAGCACGGAGATCAGCGTGCGTGAAGACCTCCCTGCCTGGTGTCGCATGACCCAGAATCCGTATTTAGGCTGGGCTCCAGCCGACACGCATAACAAATATTTTGTCCGCAAGGGCGGGAGTGCGCAGCCTGAGGCTACCATGGCCGAGCAACAGGCGCGCGATTACCGTTGGCAGTGCCGCGTACGCTGGTCCGGAGGGATGCAGTGCAAGGTCTACTGTCGGAACCAGAGCTGGGATGTGGGGCAGCCAGCGAGTTTTGATGTGCAGGACGCGGCGCCCAGTGCTGTCGAGTACGTGCTCGGCGCTCTCGGAGCGTGTCTAGCCATGGGTTTCCAGATCCACGCCTCGCGCCGCGGCATCCAGGTGGAAGGGCTCGAAATCGCGCTCAGTGGGCAGATTGACAACATCTTCGTGTTTCTGGGGCTCGATCCGGAGGGGCATAGCGGGTTCCGCAGCATTACCGGGACGCTGTACGTGCAGGCAGATGCCGAGGAAGAGCTTTTGCAAGAGCTGTGGCGTCATACAGTTGCGGTGTCGCCTGTGACCAACACGCTGGCCCGTCCCGTGACC
>JBMDXC010000284.1:0-3892 GCA_048594805.1 Candidatus Entotheonellaceae bacterium
ATGACCTTTTGATTTGCTCTAAGAGCGTTGGCAATACTTTCGTCGTCGAATTCACGGAGGTTTGCACTCAATGCACATGGTAGAGCGGGAGTGATGTGGCGGGCCTTGGCTTCACGGGCTCGCAGTTCCTGCAACAATTCATCCACGGATAACTCTTTGAGTTTCTGGATATCGGGCATGTTTATACCCTCCCTAGTGAGATAGTATGACTGCGTTCCCATCCTTGCTTTGTGCAAGGGCTATGCCAGGAAGCAGCGAGGGGGAGTAGAGGGAAGATGGCGTGATGGCGCTGCCTTCGAGCGCCTTAGGGGCAAGGCTGTCGAGAAGCAGATCGCGCGCTGGGGTGTTGGTGTTATCACAAGGATAAGATCACATTGACAAGAGGATCAATATGATATGGGCTGAAGGTGACAAACAGTGAATGCTTCTCTACCACAAGCAGGCGCACTGATGGACAACATGCCGTCGACGCCCCCTGCGTGCAGGTCCCATTTTCCCCCTGCCTTATGAACACGATAACCAGGACTTGCAACCCCTTCTCGTTTCTGCTACACCAGAGCGCGTTGTGGGGTAGTCGGGCGATGCATGTGCCCAGGTCCGAGATACGATCGCAAAGGAGGAACCAGCATGAAACTGCTCACAAAAACACTTGGCGTGAGTCTCGTGTTCATGATAGTCACAGGCATTGGCATAGCAGCGGCCCAGCCGCAGGGCACGATCAAAATGGTTACGAGCTGGCCGATGCAGGGGGCCATGATCCCAGAAGGCACGGCAATGAAACAGGCCGTCGATCTCGCGGTGAAGCATCACGGCGGGACCGTGGGTGGCTTCAAGGTCGAGGTGATCAACCGCGACGATGCCTCGCCAACGACCGGGAGCTGGGATGGCACCGTGGAAGCGGAAATTGCCCAGAAGGCAGTGGCAGATCCAGACGTCATGGTTTACCTGGCAACATACAACAGCGGTGCTGCAAAAGTCAGTATGCCGATCACCAACAAGGCGGGGCTCGTGCAGATCTCGCCAGCCAATACCTACCCAGGACTCACCAAAAAAGGGTTTGGCGCCGGCGAACCAGAAGTCTACAGGCCGTCAGGGAAAGTCAACTATTTCCGTCCGTTCCCGGCGGATGATATTCAGGGCGCAGCCGCAGCAGCCTGGGCCAAGTGTCTGGGATTTAAGAAAGTCTATGTGCTGGATGACCGCCAGCTCTACGGCAAGGGCATTGCCGATGTCTTTGTCGTCAACGCGCGCAAGCTCGGGCTAGAAATCGTTGGGCATGACGGTATTGAGTCGGTCGACGTAGACTTCCGGGCCCTCTTGACAAAGGTCAAAGCCTCGGGGGCCAATCTCGTCTATGGTGGCTTTGTGATTGATTCCGGTGGCGTGCAGGTGCTGCAGCAGATGAAGGCCCTGGGACTCTTCGCGCAGAAAGTGAAGTTTATGGGGCCAGACGGGCTCTACTCCCCGGCCCTCATTGAGCAGGCCACGCCAGCAGCCGTGAACGATAATGTGTATGTCACCTTCGCGGCCATGCCGCCCGATAAGCTGCCCACCGATGTCGGCAAACGTTTTTACAAGGACTACCTGGATGCCTATAAGGCAGAACCAATTGGCTGGGCCATGTATGCCTATCAGGGTGCCCTGGTGGCGTTAGATGCCATCAAGCGTGCTGGCAAGAAGGACCGGGCAGCCATCCTGGAGGCGGTGCGCCAGACCAGAGATTTTGAGGGTGTTACTGGCAAATTTAGCTTTGACGAGAATGGTGACACAAACCGTACAGACATGGTCGGCTGGGCCGTCAAAGACGGCAAATTCGTCTACGCTGAGAGTATCAGCGCCACCATGCAGTGCCCGTGAGCCGTGAGTGGGGAGTCGTTATGTCTTCTCTTGAGGTGTTCTTCCAGCAGATGATCAACGGCTTCACCACAGGCTCGTATCTGGCCCTCATCGCCCTGGGCTATACCATGGTGTATGGGCTCATCGAGCTCATCAACTTCGCGCATGGCGACATTTACGCCCTGGGCTTTTTTTTCTCCCTCACCCTGTTTACCTGGCTCGGCGTGCCACGCACGCTGGTCGCGGCCCTGCCCGCCAGCACGCTCGTGTGGATGTTGCCGGCGGTGATGCTGCTCACCATGCTGGGTACTGGAGTGGTCAACATCAGCCTGGACCGTCTGGCCTACAAGCCGCTGCGGCGGGCGCCGCGCATCGCCGCGTTAATCACGGCCGTGGGGGCTTCCTTTGCGCTCGAAAATATCATGCAAAATTGGTACGGACCGAGCCAGATTCTCTATCCCAATGTCTTTCCGGACGTGAATCTTGCCATGCTGGCACTCGGACCGAGCACAAATATTCTGTTGTCTACCAAGGACCTCTTTCTGTTTGGTGTCACCATGCCCATGCTCGGCGCCCTGATGTGGTTCGTACGCTCGACGCGACTCGGCAAAGCCATTCGGGCTGTGGCGCAAGACCGTGAGGCCGCGGCCATGATGGGCGTGAACGTTGAGCGCGTCATTGCTACAGCCTTTTTTATTGGTGGAGCCCTGGCCGGCGCGGCCGGCATGGTCGTGGGACTCTACCTCAATACAGGACGCTATTTAATGGGCTTTGACGTGGGTCTGAAAGCGTTTACCGCGGCTGTGTTAGGGGGGATCGGGAATCTGCCGGGTGCCGTGCTGGGGGGATACGCCATTGGTTTTCTCGCCGCCTTCAGCGATCAGTACATCTCATCTACCTGGACGCGCGCCGTGGTCTTCGCCATCCTGATTCTGGTGCTGGTCTTTCGTCCGTGGGGCTTCCTCGGCCAGCCGCCACCGGAGCGCTACTGATGCGAGCCTACTGGCAGGCGCTTCCCCTGCAACGCCGGCAGTATCTGAGCCGTAGCATAGGTATTGGCGTCCTCTTACTCTTTCCGTTTGTGGATCTCGTATGTAATTGGCAACTCCTGAATGCGGTCACGGATGCCGCCGTGTTTGTCGTCTTAGCGCTTGGACTCAACATTGTGGTGGGCTACGCCGGGTTGTTAGACCTGGGATATGCGGCGTTCTTCGCCATCGGTGCTTATACTACGGGTATCCTGACCTGGCCACCACACGGCCTCGAACTCAATTTCTGGTGGGCCATGCTGTGTAGCGTCCCCGTGGCGGCCCTGTTTGGCGTCATCCTGGGCGCGCCGACGCTGCGCGTGCGCGGCGATTATCTGGCCATCATTACGCTCGCCTTCGGGGAGATTGTGCCCATTGCCTTTCGTAACCTGTGGCATATCGACATCCGCATCGGCGGCTGGACTCTCGTGGAAAATTTTAATTTGACCAATGGGCCGCAGGGGTTGAACCCGGTGGGGCGGCCCCGCCTGTTTGGCTACGAGTTCGGCTTTGAGCCACTGCCCTGGTATTTTCTCATCCTCGCGGTGGGCTTTCTCGTTATCGTGGCCAAATCTCGCCTGGAACACTCACGCCTGGGACGGGCCTGGATGGCGATACGCGAAGACCAGGTCGCCGCTGACTGCATGGGGGTCGATCCTATCAAGACCAAACTCTTAGCCTTTGCCCTGGGGGCGTCGTTTTCGGGCTTGGCTGGAGCCGTCTACGCCGCCAAGTTGCAGGCTATTTTCCCAGAGCTGTTTCGTTTTCAAGTGTCCATTATGCTGCTCTGCATTGTCATTATTGGTGGCATGGGCAATCTCAAGGGGGTCATCCTCGGTGGCATGTGCATTATGTTCTTTGATCGCGTCGTGCTGGCGCAATCGACGCAGCTCGTGCGTAGCCTCGGCAGGCTGGTGGGGAGTGACATGCTGGCGCGCGCCGATTTGTCCCTGTGGCGCTGGTTTTTCTTCGGGCTCACCCTGATCATTGTCATGGTGCTACGCCCCGAGGGGTTATGGCCCAGTGCG
>JBMDXC010000285.1:0-57241 GCA_048594805.1 Candidatus Entotheonellaceae bacterium
GTAGGCGGACTGAATAAGGGTGGACAAGGCATCTACGCGCTCAACATCACTGATCCAACGATCTTTACGGAAGCTGGGGCCGCGAACATTGTGCTGTGGGAATTTACCGATACCAACGACCCGGATCTCGGCTATACTTTCAGCCAGCCATCCATAGTGCGCTTGCATAACCAGAGATGGGCTGCAGTGTTTGGTAATGGCTATAACAATACGGAAAATGACGGCCATGCGAGCACGACCGGTTATGCGGCTTTGTACATCGTCGACATCGAGACTGGTAGCTTGATCCGCAAAATCACGACCGAGGCTGGATCGGTATCGACCCCGAATGGCTTGGCCACGCCGGCCGTGGTCGACTTCGATGGCGATATCATCGCTGACTATGTGTTTGCTGGCGATCTGCTTGGCAATATGTGGAAGTTCGACATCAGGGATGCCAACGAAGCGAACTGGCGGGTCGCCTATACCGATGCTAGCGGCAAGCCGGCTCCGTTGTTTGTGGCAAAAGACAGTGCCACGCCCACACCAAATCGTCAACCAATTACCGAGCGACCTGAGATCAGTTTTGGGCCAAGAGATACTGATATAATGGTACTTTTCGGTACTGGCAAGTATTTAGAATCGGCTGACAAGTTGCTGACGCCACGGCTTGACCAGAGCTTCTATGGCATTCTCGACTGTAATACGGGCACGTCGAGCGATATCGTCAGCAGTGGACTGCAGCAGCAGACCATTGACTCCGAAATGAGTGTCACGATTGACAATACCTCGTACAATGTGCGGCTGACCAGTAATAATCCCGTCAACCTGCAATGCAACAACCCGTCCCAAGTCGGTGACCATCGCGGCTGGTATATGAACCTCGTCTCCCCTGTGCAGGGGTATCAAGCAGAGAAGCAGGTCTCAAGACCGCTCTTGAGGAATGGCCGTATCATCTTCACCACCTTGATTCCGGATTCTGATCCTTGCAACTTTGGTGGTAACAGCTGGCTGATGGAATTGGACGCATTCACAGGCAAGAGGCTGCAAGAATCGCCATTCGACCTCGAGCGGGATAACGAGTTTACCAAAGAGGACATGGTGCAAGTTACGCTGCCAAATAGCACTACCGAGATGATACCCGCCAGCGGTTTACAGTCGACGGTTGGTATCATCCCAAAGCCGGGCGTCCTAGTGGACCCCACGAATCCTGTGGAGTACAAGTACACGCCGGGTACCAGCGGCGATATTTCAGTCACAGTCGAGAACCCCGGCGCCAATAGTCACGGCAGACAGGCCTGGCGCCAGCTGCAGTAGCCAGACAGGCAGGGGTACGCGTCATGCAACAAGAGTTGTTTGGCGTTCCCCTGTTATGCCGGCCTAGAGTGCTATGCTTGCTGGTCTCTGCAAGGGCGTGCAGGTTTGGCAGCGCGGGCATGCTGCCTAGGTCCCTGTCCTGAGCAAAGGAAGCGCTATGTTTATCACCAGAGGCGAGAGTGCATTCGAGGTCAGTATTAGTATGGTAGACGGTG
The DNA here is from genome assembly GCA_048594805.1 of Candidatus Entotheonellaceae bacterium. Classification (GTDB taxonomy): domain Bacteria; phylum Tectomicrobia; class Entotheonellia; order Entotheonellales; family Entotheonellaceae; genus SXND01. The sequence goes on from JBMDXC010000285.1 coordinate 1,512, forward strand.
AGTGGGAAGGGAAGATAGTTGAAAACACTCTGAGCCACGTGGTGCCCATCGTACACCTCTGTCACAACTGGACCTCTCACGACGCCGCTGTCGCTGGCGTGCGGCGTCGCTGGCAGCGCCTCTTCCCGGATGAACCCGACGAGGACAGGCCCGATTTTCAGGAAGCCCTGAACGAGCCCATGGCGTCCTCGGATGTGAGTAATCACCTTTGACAAGAAGCGAGCGGCTTACACACCAAGTTTAGCAGCCAAATCGTTAAAATCGATGGCATGCACCGTAAAGGCCGGGTCGGGCGTCAGGTCAGGCGTACGCTCTGGGCCCCATTCCATAGGGCGTGGGACAAACGCCGTGTGCAGGCCGACGGCCTGTGCGGCCCGCAGATCACCTTTGTGCGCTGCCACCATCATCACTTGCTCCGGACGCAAGCCCAGGAGAGCGGCTGCCCCCAGGTATGTCTCGGGGTCTGGCTTATAGTGCTGCATCAACTCGGCTGAGAGAATGCAATCCCACGGCAGCCCGGCATATTTTGCCATATTAGTGAGCAGCGCGACATTGCCGTTCGAGAGTGTCGCTAGCACGTAACGTGCGCGTAGACGGGTGAGGCCAGGTATGGCGTCTGGCCAGGCGGTGAGACGGTGCCAGACGCGGTTCAGGTAATCCTTGTCGGCCTCGCTCAGGCTGGTGATGCCGTACTTCACCAATAGTTCGTCAAGGACCATGCGATGCAGCGTGTCAATGTTCGTCCACGGTAACTCGCCACGGCGCACACGGTTCATCGACGGACTGTAGCCTCCGCGCCAGTCGTCCGCAAAACTCGCCCAATCTATCTGGAGGCCACGCGCTGCACCAAACGCCAGGCCCTCCCGGATGAGACTGCCACGCCAATCGACCACCGTGCCGAAGACGTCAAACGTCAGTGCCTTAACCTGGGCAATATCTGGCTGAGCCATAGCCTCTCCTTGGGGTGTGTTCCACGCGTTCCCGCTTCCTTTGTGTGTCTCGTATGGGTACTATAGACGCTGCTTGCTATTTGTCAAATGCCTGGTGCTCTGTTCGATGCCCTCACCCTGCTATACTTTCCCTAGAAAGGGGGTACTATGGCAGCAGCAAAACTGATAACGTTTCACCTGCGCAACGGTGAGCAACGAACTTACAAAGACATTAGCCGCCTCGATACCTCGCGCCCCCACACGGTGTTGGTGTATCACCAGGATCAGCTGATTGCGCAGATTGCCAAAAACGACATTGTGAGAATAACCCAGCAGGACGGGAGGTGAAGAGGCAAGACGAGCGGAGGCACGTCCGAGGCGAAGCTCTACAGAGCAGGTGGGAAGGGTACTGCGAGAAGTGGGCACGACGTCTGAGCCAGGACAGCATCAACAATCGAGGGCACAAAGAATTGTTTCAGCCCTTCATAGCTGTGCACGCTCATGACCACGAGGTCGGCATGGCGCTCCTTGATCTGCTGTGGAATCATCTCAGCCGGCTTCCCAGGCACAACGAGACGCTCAATCGCTGGTCCTGTGGGCGTATCCGGCATGATGTCTTCAAGACGCCTGTGCAGCAGTGTCATGGTGCCATCCAGGTTGTGAGATAAGCCTGTCCCAGCTTCGAGGGAGGTTAAGTGGACGGGATCGGGTTCGAGAACCTGGAGCACCGACAGCGATGCCTGGCATACTGTCGCGAGCGTGCGGCACAGCGTGACAGCCTGGAGAGCATAATCGACGACGTGCAATGCCAGCAGGATATGCTGCACTGGGAGCGTTGGAGGCCGTGTGACAACGCTCTCAGGGAGTTTGCTACCGACTGGCACCAGGAGGACTGGCACAGCACTGCCATGGGCAACCTCCTGGGCCACTTTGCCCACGATCTTTTCCGAGGTTGGGGTCATGCCTTGTGTGCCCATCACTACGAGATCCACATTGGTTGCCATATCAATGATGTTGTCAGCCGGATGACCCTGACGCACGAGCTGCTCCACGGGCAATCCGGTCAAGGCCGGATGCGCCAGCAGCGCCTGCAACGCGGCAGTCTCTTCGGCTCCTTGGGCGGCGAAGAACTCTGCGGAACGAAAGATGTCGGTCCAACGTGGGAGGGCAGTCACCCGCGTATCACGCACGTGCAATACCCAGAGCGTAGCGTGTGACAGGCGTGTCAGCGCTGCGGCATACAGCAGTGCCGTGGTGGCGCTGGCAGAAAAGTCAGTGGCGAGTAAGATGCGGTTGAACCCCAGCATACCTACGTCTCCTTCCAGTGCCCCAGTGCATTGAAGCGTGACAAAAGCCAACAGATCTGGCGTGCGAGATGCGGGAGTATAACAAACGTCTAGCCGATGCTGCTAGAGAGAACAAGAGGGCAAGATACCAAATCAACTGACGAGGAAGGCTGCCGAAACGGATAGGACTGTCGACGTCAGTCAGCTCCGGACCTGGCTTGATGACCCAAAGCCAATCTGGGGCAGTCTGTGAGATGTATTGCCGTATGAGGGCGCTATGCACAGGCATAGCACCGTTTTTTCCTCTACGGCCCATGCGCTTCCAGCCAGGTCAACACGCCGTACAGGTCGCGAATCACCGGATAGTCGGCATGCATGGCCCCCTGACGCTGCAGCCACAGGGGCTGCAGCCCGGCCTGTTGGGCTCCCAGAGCATCAGCCTGCAGGTTATCGCCGATGTGCAGGGCGCGTTCCGGAGACACAGTGACCGCTGCGAGAGCGTGCTCGAAGATAGCACTATGTGGCTTTTCCCAGCCCACAAGGGCGGAAATACTCACGTGCTGCACATAGGTCATCAACCCCATGCTTTGTAACAACTCCAGGAGTCGGATATCCCAATTCGAAATCACGCCCACCATATAGCCCTGCTGGCGCAGCGCCTGCAGAACTTCCAGGCATTCTGGGAACAAGCGCCACACCGTTGGTTGCTTAAAGAGCTGGTACAATTCCTCAAAAAAATCATCAAAAGGCTCTGGGACAGCAAGCTTACTAAAGGTAGCGTGGACCAGTGTGTGCCAGAAACGGCGTCCATCCGGCTCCCCAACTCCGTAGCGTACGGGATCGTTCTGGGCCAGCGTTTCGACCGTCCCCCAGGTGTGCCGAAAGGCGCGTTGCACAGCCTCTCCCGTGGTCTCGACGCCGTAGCGTCTGGCCACCTGGGCATACACCTCACCCACGGAGGGATAGGGATACAACAAAGTATTAGCAGCATCAAAAAAAATCGCCTCGTATTTACGCATGGAAGGTCTCCCGGGTGCAGACGTCTCAGGCTCCTGTGGGTACTGCAGCTAGGACGCTCGCACTCTTGGCCAAAAAATGCAAGGGTAAAAGTACACCATCAGCTACTTGACCTGCTCTCTGAGAGCGTGTATGACTTCTACACAAGAGAATCGCAATGCAGCAAACCTGCGGGGAGGGTAGGAGGATGCGCAAGCAGGCTGTCTCCAATGCAGCTGACAGCCCCATGCAATGGCTGGAACAGATCGCACACCTGACGCAGAGTGCGCGGAACTCGACGCTACTGGTCGAGCGTGTGCTGCAGCTTCTCGGGGATGCTTTGGAAGCCATCGCGGGTGCAGTGGTGCTCGCGGGGGAGGCTGGCAGACGTCCGCAGGAATGGTGCTGGGGCACCTACCAACAACACATTGTCCAGGTCGGTCGTGAGCTCGTGCAGGGTCTCGAAGCGCACAGCGCTGCCACGGCGCAGCATACTGGTCTGCCGGGAACAACGCGGGAGACAGGCCCGGAGGGCGTCTTGTTAGCCGTGCCGCTGCGTGGCCTGCAACAGGCTCTCGGCGTCCTGGTCCTGTTTTGTCCTGGGCAACCGACGCCAGCGCTGGAGCCAGTGCTCACCTTTCTCGATCTCACCAGCACCTATGTGGGACTATATCTGCAGAGCACGGGACTGCAGGAGCGTCTCAAAGCCCTGACTGAGCCTGGCGAAGCACCGAGTATTGGGGTGTCCCCGAGTTACGATCCAGACCGGATTATTGGCACGAGTGCGCGCATGCGGGCGATCATGCAGGAAATTGCGCAGGCAGCCCGGAGTCGGTCTACCGTCCTGCTGCGGGGGGAAAGTGGCACCGGCAAAGAACTGGTGGCGCGCGCCCTGCATCGGTTCAGTGAGCGCAGCCAGCAGCCGTTTGTGAAGCTCAACTGTGCTGCCCTGCCGGAAAGTCTGCTCGAAAGCGAGCTGTTTGGCCACGAACGCGGTGCCTTCACGGGAGCGGTCAAAACCCGCCGTGGCCGCTTCGAACTGGCGGATCACGGCACGCTCTTTCTCGACGAAATTGGCGACATCAGCCTAGCCACCCAGATCAAACTGCTCCGCGTGCTGCAGGAGCGCACGTTTGAGCGCGTGGGGGGCAGCCGCAGTCTGACCGTGGACGTGCGCATCATTGCGGCCACCAATGCGGACCTGGAAGAGGCTGTGCGGGCGCGGCGCTTCCGCGAGGATCTGTATTATCGCTTACACGTGGTGCCCATCGTGCTGCCACCACTGCGCGAGCGCAAGGAAGATATTCCCCTCCTGGTCGGGCACTTCCTGCAGCGCTTCAATGTTGAGAATCGTAAGGCCCTCAAGATCTCTTCCCCTGCTATGGACCTGATCGTGGGCTATGAGTGGCCGGGCAATGTCCGCGAGCTGGAAAACTGTATCGAGCGCATGGTCGTCATGGCCCGTCGGGAGGTGATCGCGCCCGAGGATGTCCCCCTGCCTATCAGTATCTACGCGCCCACGCCGCCGCTCCGGGTGCTCTTGCCTGAGCCTACGGCCTCTACCTTGCCCAAAGCCGTGGCTGACATCGAGCGCGAACGCCTTCTCGAGGCCCTGCGCCGTAGTGGTGGTGTACAAACCCGCGCCGCCGCCTTGTTAGGCATTACGCCCCGCCAGCTCGGTTATAAGCTCAAGAAGTACCATATTACTCCAAAGATGATACTGGGTTGACAGTGGTTGTCTGCTCTAAAGGAGAATCGTGCTATGACAGTCCCAGCGAGAATGAAGTTCGGCGTCTTCATGGCCCCCTTCCACCGGCCAGGTGAAAACCCGACCCTGGCCCTGGAACGTGACCTGGAGATTATCCAATGGCTCGACGTGCTGGGCTTCGATGAGGCCTATATTGGCGAACATCACAGTGCTGGCTGGGAGACCATCGGCTCCCCGGAAGTGTTTATGGCTACTGCTGCCGAGCGCACACGACGTATTAAGTTGGGTACTGGTGTCGTGAGCCTGCCCTACCACCATCCGTACATGGTGGCGCACCGCATGGTGTTGTTGGATCATCTGACACGCGGACGGGTCATTCTGGGTGTCGGGCCGGGCGCGCTGGCGTCCGATGCCCTGATGTTCGGGATTGACCCTGAACGCCAGCGCGACATGATGGATGAATCCCTGGGAGTGATCATCCGGCTGTTTGAGAGTACTGCTCCCCTCACCGTGAAGAGTGACTGGTTTGAACTGAACGAGGCTGTCCTGCAACTGCGTCCGTATCAGCAGCCTTCGATCCCCATTGCTGTGGCCTCAGTGCAGTCGCCGGCGGGTGTCGTGGTGGCTGGGAAGTATGGTGCCGGGGTGCTCTCCCTGAGCATTCCTCGGGATACTGTCCGGCAGACCAGCCTCAAGGAGCTGTGGGCTATAGGGGAAGAAACCGCCGAGAAGCATGGCAAAACCCTGCGCCGCGAGGATTGGAGTCTGGTTGTGTCCGTGCATCTCGCCGAGAGTCGCAAGGAGGCGCGCGACGATGTCCGCCTGGGTAGCGGCCGCGAGCTCACCGAGTATTTTGGGGCAACGCTAGGGCATCCAACACCCGATGTCCCAGCCGATCAGATTGTCGACTTCATGGCCGAGCGCAATCAGTGGTTCATTGGCACGCCGGACGACTGCATTGCTGGCATCGAGCGTTTGCAAGAAATCAGCGGTGGGTTCGGTGGCTTCATGATCCGGGTGGCCGACTGGGCCACCCGCGAAACAACGCTGCACAGCTATGAACTGTTTGCGCGCTACGTTATGCCCCATTTTCAGGGCAGTCTCACCGGCATCCAGGTGTCGAACCAGTGGGCCAGCGAGCGCAAAGAAGGCTTGCAAGCCAACCGCATTGCCGGGCTCAGGCGTGCTACTGAGGCCTATTATGGCCAGCGGCAGTAGTACAGCGTCAATGATCTTTCCTCTCTCCCGGAGGGAGAGGGGAAAGAAGTGGATCGCCAGGTTTCCCTGTTGCTCTTGACTTTGCCACAGCTTCTGTGGCATACGGGTCCAATTCTTAGGCCAAGACGTCTGCAAGCCATAGGCCTGTGCTCAGTGCCAGGCTCTTTACGCAAAAAGTCATTATCCGGACGATAGTCCGTTATGAAGGAGGGGGAGGATGTCTAGCAAGAATCACGCCCAGGGGGCTGCGCGGCAGGCCATGAAGCGACGCGACTTCCTGAAGCACGCAGGATGGGGCAGTGTAGGAGTGACAGGCATCATCATTGGGGCAAGTCGCTCACGTGCCCTGGCCCATTCGCCCTCGCCCTATCCCTCCTGGGCCCCGCCAAGCGATAAACCCCCGAAACGCGGTGGCGTCCTGACGCGGGCCACGGCCTGGGATCCACCGGTGCTCGATCCGCGCCTGACCAATTCGGTGGGCCTGTTCCAGATGGCCACGCTCGTCTACAACCGTCTGTTGCGCTATCCCTTTACTGACGAGGCCAAGGACAACAAGGATCTCACGCTCAAGGGCGACCTGGCGGAGTCGTGGGAGGGCAGTACCGATTTTAAGACCTGGACCTTCAAGCTGCGCCAGGGCGTCAAATGGCACAACGTGCCACCGCTCAAGGGGCGTGAACTCGTTGCCGAAGATGTCAAGTATGCCTACGAGGCCTATGCCAAGGAAGGAGTGCAGTCGTTTACCTTCCAGGAAATCGACGGCATGGAAACGCCGGACAAATACACCCTCCGCATCCACTTAAAGACGCCCAATACGATGTTCCCGCAAAATGTGGCGGAACCCGTGACGGTGATCTTCCCACGCGAGGTGTTGGAAGAGGACGGTGATCTCAAAAAGCGCATGATCGGGACCGGGCCTTTTATTCTGAAAGAAAACGAGCGCAAGGTGAAAATGGTGCTGGCGCGCAACCCGGACTACTTTGAAAAAGGGTTTCCGTACGTCGACGAGTACCGCATCCTCTCGACCCCCGATGCGGCCACACGCCGGGCCGCTTTCCGTACCGGGCAGAGCGATTGGCTGGGGCTACAGAGCCTGTCCGATGTGGAGACGGTAGTGAAGACGAATCCGAAGGCGGTCGTGCAGGAAACCACTACGGTCCTGGCGCCGTTTGGCCTCACCTTGAGTCAGGATAGACCCCCCTTTAACGACGTGCGGGTGCGTCGGGCCATCTCGCTGGCTATCGACCGGCAAAAGCAGGTCGATACCGTCTATGAAGGCCATGGCATCCTCGGCTGGGGCGTTCCTTATATTTATTGGTCGGATGAAATGCCCACTGCCGCTGATCTGGGTCCCTACTGGCAGTATCGCCCTGAGGACGCGAAGAAGCTCCTGGCGGAGGCGGGGCACCCCAATGGGTTTGACACGACGCTGTTCTACTACGAATACTTCCCGCAGATGACCTCGCAAATCCAGCTCGTGCAGCAGGATCTGAAGCGCAACCTGAACATCGAGCTGAAGATCACCAAACAAGATTATACGACCTACTTTGGCCGCTATGCTGAAGGCAAATGGGAAGGTACGGCCTGGGGCTTCCAGACGGGGTACGCGATCAGCCTCGACGAGCGCACCTATCAGTACATGCATTCCAAATCACCGAAGAACTATTTCCGCGTTAACGACCCGGTCATCGATGAGCTGTGCACCCAGCTACGACAGACCCCGGAGCGCGCCGAGCAACGCGCCCTTGCCAGGAAAGTTGTGGCTCGGGAGCACGAGCAGGTGCTGCGCCTGTGGATGCCCTACGACGCTGGCTTCCAATTATGGCAGCCGCATGTGCGCAATATCGGTCAGACGGACCTGCGCGGGAACGTTGGGTACGGGGCCTCGACCCTGGCTCGTTCCTGGCTCGACAAGTGAGGGAGAGCTGACTGGTATGTACAAGTACGTGCTGCGGCGCGTGTTGCTGGTCATCCCGGTGCTGGTGCTGTCGTCCCTGGTGGTGTTCGGGCTGATGCGTGTCATGCCGGGAGATGCGCTGACGGCCTTGATGGCCGAGTCCGGGAACGTGAGCGAGCGCGAGCTGCAAAAACTCCGTCAGGATCTGGGGCTGGATCGCCCCTATCACGAGCAATATCTGCTCTGGATATGGCAAATGGTGACTTTTAACCCCGGCTACTCGATCTTTACCGGCGACGCCATCTCGGTATCCCTGAAAAAATCCATCCCGGTGACCATCGAACTGGCGGTGCTGGCGATGGCGTTCGGGCTGCTGATTGCCATCCCGGTCGGGGTGCTCTCAGCCACCAGACAGGATAAACCCGCAGATTACATCGGCCGTCTGGTCGCCATCTCCGGCCTGTCCTTTCCTGATTTCTGGCTGGGCACGCTGGTCATCACCTTTGCTGCCATCTGGTTTGGCTGGATCCCGCCGCTGGGCTATACCAGCGTCTGGGAGTCGCCCTGGAGAAATATCCAGCAATTCCTGTTGCCGGCGGCGATCCTGGGATTCCGCCTGTCCGCTGCCACTATGCGGATGACGCGCTCCACCCTGCTGGAGGTGTTGCGTGAGGACTACGTGCGGACCGCCTGGGCCAAGGGCCTGGGTGAGCGCATCATTATTTACAAGCACGCGCTGAAAAATGCCCTGATCCCGGTGGTCACCATTGTGGGAGGACAGTTGGGCGGACTCCTGGCCGGGACGGTGATCATCGAGACCATCTTCGCGCTGCCGGGGATGGGGCGGCTCACCGTTGAAGCCATTATATACCGTGATTATCCGGTGGTGCAGACGAATGTCATGCTGGCGGCCACTGTCCTGGTCACGCTCAATTTATTCGTGGATCTGACCTATGCCTGGTTGGATCCACGCATTCGCTATCAATAAAGCTGCAAGGCGTCCCTCAAGGGCGTCCGTCTTCTGGAGGCGCAATGATTGGAAAACCGATGTCAACCGCTACGGCAAATGTTGCTGTCTCTGCGCTACCGACGGTCGCCAGGCGGCGGCGCCTGCAGGCTATGCGGAACGTAATGCTGCGCAAGCCACTCGGAGTCGCTTCTGGCTTGCTTATTCTTCTTCTCGTGGGCACGGCGATTTTCGCGGATGTGCTGGCCCCCTATGATCCGTTCCTGGCGCGTCCTGAGGTGCGCCTGCTGCCGTCTAGCTGGCAACACCCCTTCGGCACCGATGACATCGGGCGCGACGTCTTCAGCCGCATCATCTATGGCGCGCGTCTGTCGCTCTGGGTGGGACTGCTGGCAGTCGGCATCGGGACACTGTCGGGCACGCTCATTGGGCTCGTCTGCGGCTACTGGGAGGGGCAGCTCGATCTCGTGTTACAACGCTTCATGGACGCGCTGATGACCATTCCCGGCCTGATCCTGGCTCTGGCCATCGTCTCAGTGTTGACGCCCAACACGACCAACGCCATGCTGGCGATTGCCATTGTGATTATTCCGGGCAACTCGCGTATCGTACGTGGGGCAGTGCTGTCAGCGAAACAGAACCCGTACGTCGAAGCGGCCCGGGCCCTGGGGTGCGGCCACCTGCGCATCATCGCCAGCCATATCCTCCCAAACGTCACCGCACCCATTTTGATCATTGCGTCCATCTGGCTGGGGAATGCCATTTTCATCGAAGCCTCGCTGAGCTTTTTAGGGCTGGGGACACAGCCACCAAACCCGTCCTGGGGGTTGATGCTCAGCAGTACCGGGCGTGCCTTTATGGAGCAGGCTCCCTGGCTCGCCATTTTCCCCGGCCTGGCGATCAGTCTAGCTGTCCTGGGCTTCAATCTCTTTGGCAATACGCTACGCGATATCTGGGATCCCAAACTGCGCGGGCGGAGTTAAACGTTTACCTGAGCTCCGTAATGTCCGTGCAGACCTCTATGCCCAGTCGCATGGCCACCTCTGAGCGCATCAACCAGACGCGCGATGGGCAACCGCCGCTCAGATGGAAATGCCTCAAAAACCTCTGCATAAGACCTACACTGCTCTCCTCACTGCTTGCTAGCGAAGTTATACACTGCGTCTCAGCCCCTCGAACCAGTCCAGGATAGGCGTATTTTCGTCAGGTGGATAGGCATGGCCAAAGCCCATGAGTTCATGGTAGGTGACATTATGCCCCCACTCACGCAGTTTATCCACCATCAGGCGGATATACGCCACGGGAAAGAGTTGATCCTGAGCACCATGCGCGACGTAGACAGGCAATTGACTCGCCTGGGCACTGCGTTGGTGTGGCCGCAATATCCCAGCCACGACCGCCAGACCAGCAAAACGCTCAGGCCAGGCAAAGCCCACTTCATAACTGAACGAGCCCCCATCTGACAAGCCTGTGAGGAGAATACGCTCGGGGTCAACGTGATAGCGCTCCTGCATTTCGTCCAGGATGAACATGAGAGACGGCGCATCCCACGGAAACCATGTAGGACCAAACGATTTAGCGCTCACCAGTAGGTAGCCACGACTTTTGGCATATTTGAGCCACGTCCACAAAAAATCCTCGTCGTTGCCACTCCCCCCGTGCAGCGTCAGCAATAATGGCCAGGGGCGATCCGCCCGGTAGAACTCGGGCACATAGCTGGTGTAGGCTCCCCGGGCCCCCGCGGCGGCGAAGCGCTGGATACCGCAATCAGGGTCAACATGGGCGGTGGGTGGTTCACAGGCTGCCACATCCACGTTGTCCAAGAGCCAGTAGTGCACCAATGCTGGCACCTGTTGGCGTATAGGGTAGAGGCGATATTTGATTTGCGATGCCAAACGATTGGCAAACCGCACGGTCGCGAAGTCAAACTGGCCTCGTAGCTCCTTATACAGGTGCAAGATATGCTGCATAATCGCCAGCGCCTGGCGGGTCGCATCGTGCCGCGCGGCAGCCTCCGGTGGCGGCTGTATGGCCGCAAGCCGTGCGGCATCAGCCTCAGCCGCAGCACCATACTGCATTTCCAAGGTCTGCTGATACTCGGCCACACGGTGCTGGATAGTGTACCGTGGGGTGCTGTCCAGAGTATGCAGGAAGCTGCTGAGACGTGCACCAATGGCTGCCAGTTCAGCGTCGTACAGCGCCGGAGCCAGGATCTGAGGTTGGCCAGCAGGGCTCTGCGACAATTGCGTTGCGAGATACGTCTGCACGGCTGAGAGGAAGGACTCGCGTTCGGCAGCCCATTCCTCGGCCAAGGCACCAAGTTGGGCAGCACTCCACTGTTCTGCACTCATGACGTTTCTTCCTTATCAGCTTCCTGCCGCTGTCTACCCAGTGTCACCAAAAGCTCTCCCAACATGTGCCGTTGGACAATCGTACAGTCCCGCTCAAAGAGCGTTGCCAGGAGTTCATTGCGCAACTGCTCGACGGCACGGCTGGTCTGCGCCTCAGCATGCTGGGCCACACGCTCCGTATCTTGGGAGAGACGATGCAGGGCGTCAGCGACATCCTTCCGTAGTGCTTCGGTGGTCTCGCGTACGGTGGCCAGCGTTGCCTGGTGCTGGTGTTGGTGTTCGCGGGCCATGGTCACGAGCTGCTCGCTGAGCTTGTGCAGTACCTCTTCGACCTGGTCCCGCTGGCGCTGGTATTCTAGGGTCATCTGGAGCGCCAGTGCTTTGAGACGTTCATGGACATCGTCCTGGGGCGTATACGCCGTAGCCGTCAGCCGCTGAAGCTCTCCGTCGGGCGAAAGTGATGGCATGTGGACTTACTCCGTGTCACGAAGCTTATGGATCTATGAGGGTGGATCATAGTAATGAAAGAACGCCGAGATGTCAAAATTGTCACTATGCGCTAAAAGGCGAGGGTCCTATGAGAGTGGAGGTGTCCGTGCTACAATGAGCGTACAAGGGTATCGTGACACACGACAGGTTATACAGATCATGAGCACAGAGCCACACGCAGCACAGATCACCATCATCCTGGTACGTCCACAGAGCCCAGGCAACATCGGTGCTGCAGCGCGGGCCATGCACAATATGGGGCTGCATCGCCTGGCGCTGGTAGCTCCCGAACATTTCCCGCATCCTGAGGCGCGCATGATGGCCTGTCATGCCGAGCACCTCTTGCACCAGGCGGTGGTCTATGACTCTCTGGCCGCGGCAGTGGCTACGTGCCACTGGTTAGTAGGAACGTCAGCGCGTCGTCGGGAGTATCGTCATCCGCCGCTGACGCCCCGCCAGTTCGCCTACATATTGCCGGCCTTGTCTGCGCAGCATCCGCACGTCGGTGTTCTCTTTGGCCCAGAGGACACTGGGCTTACGACTGCCGAGTTGGACCTCTGTAATGACCTCGTGGTGATTCCTACTGTCCCAGAGGCCACATCTCTGAATTTAGCGCAAGCTGTCCTGGTGTTGGGCTACGAGATCCTGCAGGTGCATGACCAGATCCCATCCCAGCAGGGGCCGCCGCTAGCCTCGGTGGACGAGATTGAGGCGATGTATGCCCATTTCCGGGCTGCGTTTAGCCTGCACGGTTTCTCGGGGTCCCACGCTATTGAACGGAGTCTCATGGGCATACGGCGGATTTGTGAGCGTGCCGGGCTCGAACGCCGGGACGTACGGCTGCTGCGCGGCATGGCGCGGCAGTTAGCCTGGGCCTTACGCCATCCACGTCAAGGGAGTGGTACATCGTAGGGTAAGTACCTTCGCCTGTGCTGTTGTGATATTTCTGGTTTCAGTGTGGTACCCTCAGGCCCTCTCATACACATCCTCACGGGCAAGGGTCAACGCCTGAGGCTGCTTCCAATCGTGGCTCCCCCTTCCTTTGCAGACCGGGCAAGCAAAGTCCGGCGGGTGCACAGAGCATAAATCAGAAGTCCTATCCCGTTCCAAAACAGGCTTTCGAGCCGTGCAATAAGCCCAAAGGCGAGCCCGAACACCTGGGCGATGCCCACCGCAGACAGCACGAGGACACGGGTCCCTTCGAGTGTCCCGAGGCGTGCCGGCACGAGGAAGAACATCTGGTCGAGCGCTGCCACTGTCATTGCCACCATGAGTGCCTCGACCCACCCGGGAGCCTGGTGGCCGAGCAAAAGGCGGAGGAGAATGTATGTTTTGCATCCGGTACAAACAAAGGCGATAAAATGCAACAGGAGTGAGCTAGCAAACCGCCACGGGTGCGTCGTATAGTAGGCCATGAGTTGTGCATCCAGCGGTACCAAGTGCTGGTGCAACTGGTGGAGCTTGGCTGGGGCGCATTTGAGACGACTGACGTGAGAGACGAGTTTGGACAAGAGCTGATAGCGCTGCGATGCAATAAAACCCAGCACGCCCAGTGAGATCAAGCTCATGGTGAGGCTCAAGGCCCATCGTAACGCGCTGGTGAGGGGGAAATGTCCCAGGGCATACACGAGCCCACAAGCCAGATAGCCCATCTGCGCCAGCGTGATACTCGCTTTGTCAATGACCACTGCAGCCGTCGCCTGGGCTCTTGGGATGACAGGCTCCAACAGCAAGACTTTCACCACTTCTCCACCGAGAGTGGCCGTGGGCGTCACCTGATTGATGGCGCTACCGACGAGTCGTATGCCATACAAGTGCCACAGCCTCAGGGGGCGTGGATACTCCTGAAAACAGGCCGCCCAACCAGTAGTATGGAGCAGGTCAGGGATGATCTCAAGCAGAAAAAAGGGGATGAGCCAGACGCCCACAGCCTGGAAGCTCGTGAGCAGGTCTCTGATGCCGACTTGTCCAATCATCCAGCCGAGTAAGACAATACCACCGAGGAGGAACACACCCATAATGAATCTGGACACTCGCATTAGTGCCACTCCCCGTGCTCCAGCACCGCGGCCAGGCGTTGCACCCCAGCACGAATTTCCTCTTCAGTCAGCGCAGCATAGCCAAGGAGTAAGCCGGCCCGTGGCGGAGGCATGAGATAATAGGGGGTCACGGAGTACAGCCCTACCCCTGCTCGTGCCGCACAGTCGATGCAGGCGCTGAGTTGCTGGGGCTCCACATCCTGGAGCCAGACCAGCATGTGCACGCCAGCGTTGGCCCCAGACACCTCAACACGCGTGCCCAGATACGTGTCCAGTGCCTCCAGGAGCGCGGCCCGACGGGCGGCATTCCGTGTGCGGGAACGGCGCAGATGATGCTCGAAATGGCCCTCGTGAATGAAGTCGGTGAGGACGGCCTGCTCGAGCGTGGACGTATGACGGTCAGTCAGCCATTTGGCTGCAGTAAAGAGTGGGACCAGCGGTGGTGGTAAGACCAGATAGCCGAGGCGTAGCGCCGGAAAAAGTACTTTGGAGAAGGTGGCGACGTAGACGACCCGGCCGCTACGGTCGAGGCCCTGGACGGCCTCAACCGGCCGCCCGGCATACCGAAACTCGCTGTCGTAGTCGTCTTCAAGGACATAGGCCTCAGTCATCTCGGCCCACTGCAGCAGCGCCAGGCGGCGCACGAGGGACATAATCGCCCCGGTGGGAAACTGGTGCGACGGGGTGACATACACCAGACGAGCCTCTGCTACCGCCTCTGGCAGTGCCGTGGTGACCAGCCCTTCGGCGTCGATCGGGACCGTCATAAGGTGGGCGCCTGCTGCCAGAAAGACCTGGCGGGCGCCCTGGTAGTGTGGCTCCTCGATCAGGACCCGGTCTCCCGCATCGAGCAGCACGCGGGCTGCCAGGTCGAGGGCTTGCTGTGAGCCGTTCACCACAATGATCTGCTCCGGCTCACACACCACCGCACGCGCCCGCTGCAGATAGCTGGCGATAGCCTGGCGCAGTGGGGCGTAGCCCTCCGGTGGTCCATAGTGCAGTTCTTGCACCGAGACGGCGCGCGCCCAACGTGCCAGCAAGCGCCGCCAGGTGTCATGCGGAAACGCTGTCCCATCTGGCAAGCCATAGCGGAAATCATAGCGCACGGGCTGACAATGGGGCACAGCACTCGGCGGAGGTAACGCAGTGTTCTGCGCCACACGCCGGCCGTAGGCGGACAGATGCAGGATAGTGTCCTCACTCGCGCTTACGGCCCGAACATGCGCATCAGGGGAAGTCAGCGTCACGTCCGGAAGGGCCGTGGCGACATAAGTGCCTGAGCCTGTCTGCCCAACTGTATAGCCCTCAGCCAGGAGCTGATCGTAGGCGAGTAAAACCGTATTGCGGGACACGCCAAGCTCGTGCGCCAGGCTGCGCGTGGCTGGTAACCGTGTTCCAGGCGCGAGCTGTCCAGCCAGAATGGCGCGACGCAAGGCATGGTAGAGCTGCTGCGAGAGGGCTCCAGAGCCGTCCAGTTTAATGAACATGGTCAGGCTTTCACAAAAAAGATCAAGATGGCACACAAGACGCGCGTGCCGGCCATGAGCAAGAATACCAGAGGCCAGGGACTGCCGCTCATGTTCAGCAGCACGCCAAAGACAGCGGCTTGCAGGCCGGCATAGAAATAGCCATGCGCATCGAGGAGGCCAGAGGCCGTACCAGCCATATGGCGCCCAGCGATGTCCACCGCCACGGCCGCCATGGGCGAGAGGCTCATGGCAAAGCTGCCGATGAAGAGCAGCGTGGCCCCCACGTATACCTGGCTTGGGGGTAGCAGGGCAATACCGAGGAGCGCTAAAGCACTCACCGCCGCTGAGAGCAACACCATGGGCCGGCGCGCGCTGCGCATGAGACGGTCCGAAATGACGCCAGCACAGAGCGGTGCCAGCACATAGCCGATGGGTAGGGCCAGGGTGAACAGGATGGTAGACTTGAGTTGTAAACCGGCTGCCTCAAAATAGTAGAGCGGTATCCAGGTCACCAGCCCGTAGCGCACGACATTTTCCAAGCCCTTCACCTGGCACGCGAGAACGAACTGGGGGTTCGTGAGCAGACGTTTATAAGGGCCAAAACCGTGCAGATGATCAGCCCCGGTGGCTTCGGCGGTACGCGACAGGTGGTCATCTTCGACATACTCCGGCAGGCCAACGTCGCTGGGACGATCTCGCACCAGGACGTAATAGATGACGCCAGTGAGGGCGATGAGGAGGGGAGGGTAGCGAAATGCCGCACGCCAGCCAAACTGCTCTCCGACCCAGCCGCTGACCAACCACATCACCAGCATCGCTGCACCAGCCGCCATGCCGACGACCCCGAGCGCCTGACCACGCTCACGCCGCGGCCACCACTGCGCCAGCAGGCTGATGCCTGGACTCCAACAGGCAGCGTTGACAAAGCCGTTGAGACACCACAAAATAGCCAGAGTGACGGCTGAGACACTGAAACTTGCCAGCCAGTTACACGCTGTGGTGAGCAGGGCACCCAGCAGCACCCACAGACGCAGGCCATAGATCTCGCCCAGACGCCCGTGGGCCAGATCGCCGGCCATAAAGCCCCAGTACAGCAGGGCCGTGATCCAGCCCAGGGTGTGATGATCGATGGCCAGATCCTGCATCACCAGGGCCGCGACCTGGGAGAGGTGAAAACGTCCCAGGTATTGGAACAGATAAAAACTGGCATAGACTATTAAAATCCGCCACTTCCACTCATCATAGAGGGCTGAAAGCTGGGTGGCGGGCACAGTCCCCGGGGTGGTCTGTGGCCGATGGTGCCTCATAGGTCGCTGTTCCTTTCCCTGGGCTTGCGTGCTGTCAAGGCGCTGGCGTTGCAGTGCTCCGTTATCATCAGGGCACCGGCATGAGCATGCGTAAATATAAATCCTACCAGGGCGCAATGACAAAGATGATGTTGCGGCGGGACGACGCGTGGCAGCCTTTGGCTTGGTGCCAAATGGTCTGTCTATGTATGTCTCCTATGCCAAAGCCCACGCCACAGATCCACAGGTTGTGGCGTTTCGGGACTGGCTGCTTGAGGCGGGGAGAGCGTCGCCGGGTGCAGACGGCCTGGTACGAAAGTAGGGCCTCATTGGTCGGTATGGAGGCGGACGGTGTTCTGGGGTGGTGTGTGTGGCGCCCCGCGGAGTTTCTCCTGAATCAGCTCGGGCCTATAGAAGTGCTTGCGCAGTTGCTCCCCTGAGATGTATGTCGCTGTCTTATCGAGACCCTGATGCATACTGGCGCCAATCAGATGTAAGCCGTGCGCTGAGGCAACAAAATGCCCCTCCGGTGTCCAGGCCACCCATTCGCCATCCTGCGCTGGAAAGAGGGTCAAGGTGGGCTGGAGTTCGATGGGGCTGGCTGGCATCACTGGCGGGAGTGACCACAGGCACAGGGTTTGATCGTTGGCGCCTGACAGCGCCCAGCGGCCATCCGCAGACACGGCCACAGCTTTAATTTCTCCGGTATGCCCGACGAGGATGACTCGGAGGCTACCGTCGAGCGCATAGAGCCGCAATACCCCATTGAGGCCACCTGACAGCACACCCTGCCTGTCAGGGGTAAACGTATAGGCGCTGTGGCGGTAGCCATCGGTATGGCCACGCTCAATCGTGCTGAGTCGTCGCGTGCCGTCTTGCACATGGAGACGGGCGTTGTGTTTATAAGGCCCCCCTTGCTCGAGCACGAGTGAGAGCGTCCCAAGGCGTTCGAGTGCCTGCACTGGGGAGGCATCTGAGAGTCCTCCAGGCAGGCGCGTGAACTGGGTCAGGTCAAAACGGTGTTCGAGCGGTCCCTGACGATTGGCAGAAGTATAGACAGCGGTATGTCCCCAGCTGAGATAATGACCATCCGGCGAAAAGCCCACAGCATAGATGGTGCGCCCTGCGCCTGCGAGCCGGGTGAGCACCTGGCCTGTGTGTACCTGCCAGAGCAGGATCTCTTTGTGTTCGCCGCCCCCAGTGGCCACCCACTGGCCACTGGGATGAAACGCCGTTGCCACGACCACATTCTGATGGCCGGTAAATACGCGTTCGGTTTTGCCACTCGGATAGGCCAAGAGCGTCAGCCGATCCGGCTGCGGAGGCGAAAAATTGCCCGCCAGCAACCGCGCGCCATCTGGCGCAAACGCCAGCGCCGAGACCTTGTGGTGTGGCCGAGCAAATACTCCGAGGGCAGCGCCGTCACGGGTCTGCCAGAGACGGATGGTTTGATCTTTACCACCTGAAGCCAGCACGGTGCCGCTGGGGTGGAAGGCCACCGTTTGCACCTGATCATCATGGCCCTGTAAGCGGGCCACCAGCGTTACTTGATGCTGCGCCAGCGGCACCGTGTTCCATAAGCCTACCGTGCGGTCATATGAGGCGGACGCCAGACGCTCCCCCGTGGCCGACCAGGCCAGATCATAGATGTGGTCGGTATGCCCGGTGAGTACCAGAGGGGCCTGGGTGAGAGTCTGACCCTGGAGTGCCGAGAGGTCCCAGAGGCGTATGGTGCTGTCTTTGCCTGCCGAGGCGAGCCAACGCCCAGCAGGCGAAAAGGCGAGGGCCAGGATCGTGTCGTTATGTCCACACAACAGGGCTACCACCTCGCCACTCGCATAATCATGGAGGCGGATGGCGTATCGCTCGCTTGGAGCGCCGGCTAATATACCGCCTACGGCCAACCAGCGTTGCCGTCCATCGGCCTCCGGAGGAGAGAGCGTTGCTGCAGCGAGCGTGCCCTCGCGACCCTCGCCGATGTACCCGCGGATCGTCCGCGCTAGAGTAGCCTGCCGTCCGTCCGGCGTGACCGCCCAGACCCGAATAGTTTTATCGTCGCTGATCGAGACCAGTTCGCGACCGTCCGCCGTAAAAAGCAGTTCGCGGATCATGGCGACGTGTCCCCCGGTTTCGACCACCATGCGAGGTGTGCCTTCTGGCCAGAGGGTGCCTGGCTCCCCAGCAGGCGAGGCCGGGGCCGCTCTCTGGATGCTGTCTTGCGGAGCCGCTCTATCTCTCGCTGGCGGTGCAGCCCGGCGCTCTTGCTGGACTGTGCCCGGATTGAAGCGGTCTGCATCTCGCATGGTTTGGGGAGGCACAGCGGGTGGCGGGCTCTCGGGCAGTGCCGCCGAGCGCTCAGGTGCGACAGCCGACACACGCGCTTCTGATGGTACTGTGCGAGAAGGAGCACCGTCCCCCTTGTCAGCACGAGTGGGCGATGGTGTATGCGGTAAGGGAGGGACGGCTGCTTGTCGCGGTGTGCCTCTGCGAGGTTGGCTTTTCTGAGGGCGTTCCGCGCTCCGTACGGGCTTGGACGGCACTACGGGCGTTGGCGGTTCTGGCAGCGCCGCAGGTTGTTCAGGCCCTAGAGCCTTGGACTCCACTGTCTCCAGAGGCGGTGACACGTCCGGCGTGTCCATCTGCGGGGTACTCCTCGTCTGGGTGAGAGTTTGAGGGGGTTCAGAGGGCTCTGATGTCTCAGGGAGTGCTACAGCCTGTACAGAGGAGGTGAGGACTTCATCGGGTGCAACAGTGGGGGGAAGATATTCTTGCAGGGGTGGCGGAGCAGACAGCGCCGTGAGGGGAGGAGATGCCCTCATCTCAATGGGCTGTTGTGCTGTATCCGCACTGGATATGTGTTGGAGACTATGGGCGAGTTGCGATAGATTGTGGCTACCGCGCTGAGAGACAGCCAGATGGTCGTATTGGAACGTACCAGCCAGCCCCGCTACCACGAGAACTCCCGCAGCGTATGCCACCCCTCGCCACCACAGTGTCGAGGCGTTTTTGCCTCTATAGGCCGCAATAACATCACGTGCCATAGTGGCAGGAATAGGCTTTTGCGTGGCCAAAAAGCCCTTGATCAACAGATTCGTACATAGCACATTCATGATGCGCGCATTGCCGCGCGCATATCGCGCGATCTTCCCCATGGCCTCTACAGTGAAAACCGTGTCTGCACAGATACCGGCCTGCAGCAAGCGATGACGGAGGTAGGCCAGGCTCTCCGTGTAGGTGAGAGGGGCAAGGGTCACACGCGCCACCAGGCCCTTCTCGACGGACCGTAAGAGCACGCCATTGCCATGCTGGCAGAATGCCGGAAGGCCCGCCATGACGATCTGGAGGAGCGGCTTGCCTGTCGAGGATCTGCGATGGGCAAACCACAAGAGGCGTTCTAATGTCTCTCGCGGTACGGTGTCGGCTTCGTCAATAATGAGCGCCACTTGCCGACCCCGTTCGTGCTCGGCGAGCAAGGCATGAGAGAAGGAAGCGGTCAGCTGCTCGGCGTCCTGTGCGATGCCATCGCATCCCAGCTCCCAGCAGATTATCTTCAAGATATCAGACGTGGACAGCTTTGGATAAAAGATATGAACTGCTTTGAGGTGCTGCAGATTGCTATGAGCGAGAGCGGCGTGGAGCAGAAACGTTTTCCCCAGCCCTGGCTCTCCCAGGAGAGTAATCACTGCCTGCCCGGCTTGCAGGGCATGAAGAAGAGCCGGTAAAGCGGCCTTATAGCTGCCACCCAGAAACAGCATGTCTGGAGTGGCCGTGTTCGAGAAAGGATCATGCTGCAGGCAATAAAAATCGAGATACATGATGGCACGACTCTCAGCTTGAAAGATAACCCGCATGCCGAGGATATACGGCAAGCATATTTCACCTAGAGCGTCTCATGGCGCCGAGACTGTGACTGGGGCGTCTAAGGTGGCGGTCGGGACAAAGGGCGCATCCACCACCCCGAGCAGCCTATCGCCTGATGCCGATCGCACAGACCACGTCACTTCAGTCGCTACCAGGGGTGTTTCTGCCTCCAGGACGAAGGTAATCCTGCCATACGCATCAGCACTGCAGACGATGCGGTTGTTGGCTCTGTCAATAGGGACGACGGTCTGCCCTTGGAGGTCTTGGCACTCGGAGGCGGCTGTGAATTTACCTATGCCTCCCACCCGCGCCAGGGAGACAGGATCTCCTATGGGGTTGCGCACCGTGACGCGAAACCGGCCAGCCCGCACGCTCCTGGCCAGTTGAGTGCCCAGGACACTTTCAACACCAAAGCGAATACACGTGTTCAGGTGTACTGCCAGCTCTGTGGCGCGACCAACAGGCACGCCTCCCGCACGTAAGTCTTCTTCCAAGATCTCGCCACGCGGACTGCCTGTGGCATCCTGCCGGGTCAACACGTTGGTGAGGATCGCCTCGTAGCTGGCAGCAGGCGGGTTTCTGGCTTCAATGAGTAGAGCCTTGAAGAGAGCAATGGCTGTATACGACGTCGCTCCAGCACCCACATATTGAATCGCACCCTCTTGCGGATTGCTGATACGCAACGAGCACACCAGGCCATCCCCATTGGTATCAGCGATGATCCTCCCTTCCGAAGTGACCACGGTTTCCACCCGCACAATACCGCCGGATGGGGTCTTCAGGGCGCCAATATCGGTGAGGAAGTTGGCCTCGACTGCCTGGGCGGCCTGCGAGGGAAGCTGGGGGAGAATGAAAGTCGTGAAAATCTGGTGTGCCGGCGACACGTCCTGCCCCGTCAGCAGTTCGCCTGACTGCCTGGCCCGTACAAAGGCAGAGACAGCGAACTGCGGCTCGGGAGCACATCTCACGAAACCGGCAAGGCCAGCGGGCACCCCCAGAAAATACATCCCCTGCGCATCGGTAATCGTCCGCAGCGGCTGGCCGTTGTTGCCGAGCAGTCGTATACCTTGTGGAAAAAATCGGGCAGATGCCTTTTGGAGGCTCGCATCGCGCTTGAGATTTGCCGCAATAGCCTGTAAATCTGCACGATCTAAAGCACCATCCAGGAGGTCGGCAAGTGCCGTGTCACCTTTAGAATCCAGGACAAATTCGCACGGGGCGTTGACAAAAGGTGAAAGCTCTGCACCATCGCCCGCGGCCCCTGCGGTGCCACCGGTGTCGCTATCACTACTGCCAACACCGCTGCCACCGCTGTCAGTACCACTACCGGCGTCACTCGTGTCATCACTCTCCGTGCTACCAGTGCTACTGAAGTCTACCGCAGTGATCTGCTGCTGCAACATGGCGTTGAACAAGTCTATGGCCGTGTTGACCAGCACAGTGAGATCTGGGTCCTGAGCTTGGAGGGCAGCCAGGATCTCAGCCTTGCGAGCTTGTGGATCAGACGGAGCTGTTTGCGCCAGAATCTCTGCGATAACGGTTGTGCGTGGCGATACCTCCTCCAAGCCATTCGCGGGCAGGAGCCCCCCAGCTATGCCACCCACGGTGCTGACAAAGGTTGTCAGGCCAAGGTTTGAGAGTCCTTCAGGAGTGCACACGAGCCATCCTTGGCTCTCTAGCGGCGCTCCGAAGCGGAACTCCCCATTGCTATCGGCTGTCACTGTGGCGAGTTGGTGCCCTTTGAGATTCGTAAAGCGGCACTGGGCATTGGCAATGGGTGACATCGCCAAGCCATCATCGACTCTGCCTTGAAGCGTCACCAGACTCTGGGTCGTGTCACCGCCCCCGCTGCCCGCATCATCTCCATCACCGCAATGCGAGAGTATGAGCGAGAAAAGGGTCAAAAGGATAGAAAGATAAACTATTTTGAAATGTTTCATAAAAACACCGTCCAGTATATCCTGGCCATGTGTGGATACTATAAAAAGAAGCTCGAATAAAATGTAACCCATTTAATATAAGTATCATTATGCTTTGATACTTTCTCTATAGCAAGAGAAAATGCATTTTTCATTCCATAGATCTTTAACTCTTTGGTCTTTAACTCTTTGGCTCTTTGCAGCTTTCTCACTATGTCTGCACAGCGGGTGGTTGCAGAGAACACAGGTCGTAGAAATGGCCCTTTCATTTCTCTAAAAAATGGTTCTTTCAAAGAGCCACTTCTCTCGGTACACTTTGCCTGGACCCTTGGGCATGTGGTGCCCGTGGGCCGTGTCTCTTCTGCAGGAGCGCGAGGGAGCAACATATTATGAAACTGCGAACGGGTGATCCCTGGATGCCAGGCTCCATCTATGGGCGTTCACTGCGTGGTCTCACGCTAAATCTGCTCGTGCGGCATATCGACGCAGCCTTACCCTTCCACCGTGAAGTCCTGGGCGCTGAGGTGGTGTACAGCGATCCGGACTTTGCCGTCCTGCGCTATGGCGAGGTAGAGTGGATGCTGCACGCTGACCATACCTACCTGGAGCACCCCCTCCACCCTAGCCTGGCCGAGGCTGGGCCACGTGGCGTTGGTGCTGAGTTACGCTTGCATGGCCGTGATCCAGACGCAGCAGAGGCCGCAGCACGACGGCTCGGTTTTACGGTCCTGGCAAGAGCGACCGACAAGCCACACGGCCTGCGTGAAGTGTATCTCCTTGATAACGATGGCTATCTCTGGGTCCCAGACGTGCCACGGCCCGCCTGATGGTAAGGAACACCTGATGGTAAGGAACAGAGGAGGAGACATGGTGGTGGCGACAAGTGCCAACAACGTGCTACGCACAGTGTGCGCACACGACTGCCCGGATGCGTGTGCTGTGCTCGTAACGGTCGAAGCAGGGCAGGTGGTGCGCACGGTGGGAGATCCGCAGCACCCATTCACGCGTGGATTCCTCTGCGGCAAGGTGAACCGTTATGCCGAGCGTGTGCATTCGCCTGAGCGCCTGCTCACTCCACTACGACGTGTTGGTGCCAAGGGCGAGGGGCAGTTTGCCCCGATCACGTGGGACGAGGCTCTGGAGGAGATCGTGAGCCGTTGGCAGGCGATCATGGCGCGCTACGGCAGTGAAGCCATTGCTGGCTACGCCTATAGCTCGCATCAGGGCTTAGTCAATCGCAATTTCACGCAGGCGCTGTTTCACGCCCTGGGCGCGACGCGGGTCAACGCTGGTGCCGTGTGCGACACGTGCTGTGGCGAAGCCTGGGAGCTGACGGTCGGGCCGGCGGGGGGCACGGAGCCTGAGCGCGTCCAGGACGCCGACTATATTATTGCCTGGGGGGCGAATCTGAACAGCACCAACGTGCATCAGATTCCCTTTATTGATATGGCCAGGCGCCAGGGCGCGCCACTGGTGGTGATCGATGTCTGGCGCACGCGCGCGGCGCGCCGTGCTGATTGGTTCATCCCTATCCGGGTGGGCACGGATGCGGCCCTGGCTCTGGGTATGGCGCATGTGCTGCACCGCGACAACCTGATCGACCACGACTATATCCAGCGTCTGGTACTGGGATACGAGCGGTGGGCCCAGGAGGTGTTGCCACGCTATACTCCGGCTGCTGTCGAGATCATTACTGGCGTGCCAGCAACCGATATCGAAACGCTGGCCCGGGCCTATGGTCAGGCCAGAGCCCCCTTCATCCGACTTGGCCAGGGATTATCACGCCATGCCAATGGCGGCGCGGCCACGCGGGCCATCATCTGCCTCTCCGGGCTGGTCGGGGCCTGGCGGCGCCCTGGTGGTGGTGTCCTGCTCTCCACGGCTGATAGCTACAAGTTTAATTTCGCCGCTGTGCGCCGTCCTGATCTGCAGCCAGGACGGCGCCGCGTCCTCAATATGGTGCGCTGTGGTCGGGCCCTGACCGAGTGGCACAATCCACCCCTCATGGCCCTGTTCATCCAGAGCAATAATCCGGCAACCACCTGTCCTGAGCAAGCGCTGGTCCGGCGCGGGCTGGCGCGCGAGGACCTGTTTACCGTAGTGCACGACACGTTCCTGAGCGAGACGGCGCGCTATGCGGACCTGGTGCTGCCGGCGTGTACATCTTTTGAGTCGGAGGATCTCTATCGTGGCTACGGCACGTACTATGTGCAGTACGGACCACAGGTGTTAGAGCCGCAGGGGGAGGCGTGGCCGAACTACCGTCTGGTGGCCGCACTGGCGCACCGTCTGGGCCTGCACGATCCGGTGTTCAGTCGGACGCCGCGTGAGCACATGGCCGCCCTGCTAGACATGCACACTGGCCCGGTGGCTGGCCTGCGGCTCGATGATTTGCTGGATGGCATGCCACGCCGCCTGAACGTGCCGGCCCTCGGGCACACCTTTGATCACACCTTCCTCACCCCGAGCGGGAAGTTACAAATCGCCTGCCCAGAGCTGGCCGCCCGTGGGCTCCCTGACCTCCCCGACTATATCCCGGCTGCGCCGTCTGCCTATCCGCTGCGCCTGGTAACGGCCCCTGGGCATCACCTGCACCATTCCGCCTTTCTGGGTGTCGCTTCCTTGCGGCGTGCGGAGGGCGGTCCCTGGGTACGTCTGCATCCGGACGACGCAACGCCACGCGGCATTAGTCAGGGCCAGGCCGTCGAACTCTTCAATGACGCTGGCGTGGTCGGGCTCTATGCGCGCCTGACCACGGATGTCTTGCCCGGTCTCGTGGTGGTGGAAGGGCATCGCCCCCAGTCGCAGTATCTTTCGGGTGGCCCACTCAACGTGCTCTGCTCTGACCGCTATGCGGACCTGGGCGAGGGCGCGACGTATCAGGACACCTGGCTGGACGTGCGGCCGCTTGTGTAAAGGACGCTTGCAGCTATGTACATGCCGAAACTGTATCAGGAAGACGACCTCGCGACCCTGCACGGGCTCATGCGCGACTATAGCTTCGCCACCCTGGTCACGCAGCATGCCGGGGCACCGTTTGCGACGCATGTCCCGCTCGTCCTGGAGGCTGACGAGGGGCCATATGGCACCCTGTATGGCCATATCGCCCGGGCCAACCCGCAGTGGCAGGATTTTCACGAGACGCAGGAGGTGCTGGTGATTTTCCAGGGGCCGCACACCTACGTGTCGCCGTCCTGGTATGAGGTCGAACTCAGCGTGCCTACCTGGAATTACACGGCGGTACATGCCTATGGCACACCGCGCCTGGTAACGGACTACGATGCCTTTTATGCCCTCCTCGACACCCTAGTGCGCACCCATGAGGCGCAGTTTGCCAGACCCTGGCAGTTCCAATTGCCCGAGGACTACGTGCGCAAGATGATGCAGGGTATCGTGGGCTTTACTATCCGCGTCACGCGTCTTGAGGGCAAATGGAAATTGAGTCAAAACCGTTCCGCCACGGACCAGCAAAACGTGGCCGCCACCTTGCAGCAGAGCCCTGACCCATTGAGTCGGGATGTCGGCCTCTTGATGCAGCAGCGGCAAGCCATGAGGAGGACTTGATGCACATTGGCCCTGTGACCCTGGAGGGTCGACACGTGCGCCTGGAGCCCATGAGCCTGGCGCATGTGCCGGCCCTGTGGCGTGTCGGTGCCCATGAGGAAATATGGCGCTACCTCCCATATGCCGTGCACTCTGAAGACGAGATGCGGGCCTACGTCGAGGCAGAGCTGGCCAAACAACAGGCTGGGCTCGTGGTGCGTTTCATCACGGTCGCCAAGGCTATTGCAGAACCGGTAGGCTCGACCAGTTACCTCAACATTGACCGGCAGCACCGCCGCCTCGAGATTGGCGGAACCTGGATCACGCCGGCCTGGCAACGTTCACCCATCAACACCGAGGCTAAATATCTGCAACTGCGGCACGCCTTTGAGACGCTGGGCTGCATCCGTGTGGAGTTCAAGACCGACTCGCTCAACACGAAATCACGCCAGGCACTCGCCCGTATCGGGGCGGTTGAGGAAGGGACGTTTCGCAACCATATGGTGATGCCCGATGGGCGCATCCGGCACAGTGTCTATTTCAGCATCACGAGTGAGGACTGGCCGGCTATCAAGGCGCATCTCGAAGAGCTGATGGCCGCTTCCCCTCTCTCCGGGCGAGAGGAGGGGTGAGGGAGTCATCCAGCCTTGCCATACAGCGACGCGCCGTCGAAGCCCAGCAGCGCGCGCTCGTCCTGGATGTACTCCTGGCCTGGTACCGGGAGTATTGTGGAGATATCCCTCAGTGATACTGGAGAGGGGAGGAACGTGTATGGACCTCAAAACCGCTGCTCGTACCCGCTTTGAGGCGGTCCGTCCTGCGATTATTGCTCTGAGTCACCGTATCCATGCCAACCCGGAGCTGGGCTTTGAAGAAGAGCAGGCCTCGACGTGGCTCGCCGAGACGTTAACAGACGCCGGGTTCACGGTTGATAAAGGCATCTGCGACTTGCCCACTGCGTTTGTCGCGCGTGCTGGCAGTGGCCCGCTGCACCTGGCCATGTGTGCGGAGTATGATTCTCTGCCAGGCATCGGCCACGCCTGTGGTCACAACCTGATTGCCGCCATGGCTGTGGGCGCCGGTATTGCCGCAGCGCAGGTCGCCGATGATCTCGGCGTGACCATCCGCGTCATCGGCACTCCGGCGGAGGAACTGGGCGGCGGTGGCAAAATCCTGCTCCTCGAACGCGGCGCCTTTGCTGGGGTACATGCCGCCATGATGGTGCATCCCAGCCCGGCAGACAGTGTGGCCCCCATGATGCTGGCCAATGCCCACTTTAGTGTGCGCTATACGGGCAAGGAAGCGCACGCCTCCGCCTACCCTGAACTGGGGATCAATGCCGCGGACGCCCTGACCATTGCGCAGGTCGCCATTGGACTTCTACGGCAGCACATCCACCCCACCGATCGCGTGCACGGCATTGTTACCAAGGGCGGCGAGGCGCCGAATATTATCCCCGCTGAGACGACGGCACGGTACATCGTACGTGCCAAGACGCTCGACGACCTCGAGGTGATCCGCGCTAAAGTCCTGCACTGCTTTGAAGCTGGGGCACTTGCCACCGGCACGCGCCTGGAGATCTTTGGCAGCCGTCCGCCCTATGCGCAGGTGCGTCACGATCCGGCTATGGCTGCCCTCTACCGCCGCAATGCCGAGGCGCTTGGGCGTGTCTTGCCAGATGTGCGTGAGGCACAGCAGCGCAGTGGCGGCTCGACTGACATGGGGAATGTGTCCCTGGCCCTGCCGTCCATCCATCCGATGATCGGTATCAACTCATTGCCAGCGGTGAATCATCAGCCGGAGTTTACAGCGCACTGCATTACAGAAGCCGCTGATCGAGCCATCGTCGATGGCGCCCTAGCCATGGCCTGGACGGCCATCGATATCGCCACTGATGCCACGTTGCGCCAGCGCTTGCTCAACCACGCCTGAGCCCAATGGCACGACAAGCCATACACTCCAGCAGGGACGGCGCGTGACAGGTGCGAGCCTGAGCATAGGGCTGGGGAGAGCCTACCCAGCCACTGTGGTCGTCAAGCGCTCCAGAGCCTGCTCGGCTGCGTGGTATGCCCGCCCAAAGTCATCCGGAGCGCCGCCCAGCGTCATATCGTTAGGCACAGTTGACCGGCGCATACCTTGCGCCGGGATAAGGACGAAAGCGGCCTGGACCAGGAAAAAACTCCAGAGCGCCAAGGCCAGGCTGCCACTGTGCCCATACACCATGAGGGCAGCACCACAGCCGAGTACACACACCCCACCCTGGAGCACTGCGGACACCAGGCTGCGGCTGTAGGCGAAAGACCGCATAACCCATATTAGCGTCACACACAGCAGCAGAATCATGGGAAATCGCCGGGTGAACACGAGACTTGCCAGCAAAACAGTCAGGGCCAGTAGTCCCAGCGTCACCCGCCCACTCCGCCTCCTACTCCGCGCCAGGAGGTAGCATATGTAGGCGTATGCCATGATCATTACCATTATCTTCCAGGCCAAGAGGCTGCCAATCACGAGCTGCACGAGCACCACGAGTGGGCTCACGCTCAGACTCAGTACCAACGCGACAAGGACACCTTCTAGCAAGGTTGGACGGTGCATGGCTTCTCCTCCCATGACAGGATAGTTGTCATCCTCTGGCCTCTGCCATGGCATGTTGCTCATGGCGTGCCAGGTGCTGCCCCACTCCGACGCCGTTTTTCCTCTAAGAAGGCCACCTCAACCTCCTCGTCCGTAACGACACTGCCACCCTGGAGTGGAGCACAGGGTGAAGACGCCCAGGGCTGGTGCGGTCGAGTTGCCTCATACGCCCTGAGCTTCTGCACCACGCTCGCCAGCTGCGCTTTATGCGCCGCAATCCTTGTGGCCAGTGCGTCGCTTTGCGCCCGCGTCTCGTCCTGGGCCCGCGCTATGGCTTTGGCGCGCCCCACCATTTCGAGTCGCTTGCGCATCAGATTTCTGGACAATGGCTCATTCTCAGCCGCAAAACAGATGTCGATTTGTGATGCAATCTCCTGCATCGTCGCCGTCGTCTCCTGCGCTTCCCTCGCGAGTCGCTGCCGGACGGCACGGAGTTCTTCGAGCCGACGCTCTTGTGTGGCAATGTCCTCTTCCATATCGCGTATGGCCTGTTTAATCACCTCCTCCGGCTCTTCGAGACTGTCGAGGAGGCCGTGCAGATCGGCTTTGCATAAACGGGTTATGCGTGTGATCAAGGTCATGGTGGACGCTCCTTTGTGCGCTGCTGATGCCTGCGGCTCTCACTGCGCCCGCTGGCTCTGGCGCGACTCGCCGTGGCGTATTTTGGCGGCACGCTTGCGTTTCTCTTGCTGTTGTGCCGCCGGTCCCGAAAAAGCCTCGTTGAGTTCCTGCTCCATGGTAGACAGCTTGTCGGTTACCGCCTGATTCTCCACCCTGACACCTGTGTCGCTTGCCGCCTTCTGCAGGGCCTGGCGATAGTCAGTGATGGCTTGCTGTGCCTTCGACTTATCACCAGCCCGTAGCCAGTGGCTGTAGTCCTGCTGCAGCCGTCCGAGATTGTTGCCTTCCCAGAGCTGTTGGACCAGACCTCGGTGCACCGACGCCGTCGCTTCGTCACGCCGGGTCGGCTCCAGCACGGCGATACGCAGGTGTTCAGGCGCTAACGCTATGCTGCTCGTTCCCTGGCTGGTGGTGTAGTGCAGCGTGACGTTGCCTAAGCCGATCTCGCCAACGCGGTCGGTGGGGACGGTCATGGTCACTACGAAACGCTTTGTGGCACCGCCCAACAGTTGCCCAGTAGAGACGCGCGCCGTACCGGGCTGCGCGGTCAGGTCAATGGGATACCCACCTACATCGGTGACGGTGACACCGTCGCCGCACGTGATCTCAAGACTGCTGGCACTGGCAAACACCTGGCGCGTGTCAGACATGTCCTGCTCCAGGATCTCTCCGAGTTTTTCCAGATGTTCCAAGTACGCGTAATGGCCCATACCGTAATCCGCCAGCGTTGCCATGAGTGTTTCATTAAACCCAAGTCCCATGCCGATCGTGGACAGCACCGCGCTGTATCCTGTAAAGCTCGCGGCGATTTTTGCCAGTTCCCTGGGCTCGACGATACCCATATTAGCCTCACCATCAGACAGTAAAATCACCTTGCGCTTGCGCTGGCGCGACTGTGTCGGCGCAGGGCCGTCAGGCCCTTCCTCGGCGTTCCCTTGTAGCAAGGCGCGGGCCTTGAGTAAGCCGTCGCCGATGTTCGTCGAGGCCCCAGGCTGGATGGCACGCACCCGCCGCACGATGCGCTCACGTGCGGCGTCCGTGACAGGCGTAAGCTCGGTGTCAACCACAGCGACGGAATCAAACGTGACTAGGGCGAACCGATCGTCTGCTTGTAGTTGCCGCAGCAGACGGCGCACTGCCTCTTGCGCGTAGGACAACCGATTTTCTGCTGCCATCGAACCGCTGCGGTCGAGTACCACCACGATGTCGCTGGCTTGCACGCGAGAGGGCGAGAGCGTTGCTGCGGGCGTGGCAATGCTCAAATCAAGGTACATGACCCCATTCCCACCCTGCACGAGCTTCGTCTGGGATAACGTTCCCGACAAGGTGACGCCGTCAGCACCTGCGCCGCCGCCACCTCCTGTGGCCTGGGGCGCTAGGGCTATTGCCGCGGTCCCCACTATCAGAGCTACAAAGAGCCCTAGAGACCATCGGGGCGAGCGCAATATGTGAGCGATGCGTGTGATGAGATGTGGCATGGTCGTTCCTCCATGTGAGTTGGTCCTGAGCGTTGACGACTGCGCAGTACATACGACACAGTGTAGCGACGGAGCCCCATGCAGGTGTAGACATGCGTGTGTAAAAAGACTGCGATGTTTTTTACATAACTTTTACAATGGGCAAGGAAGTGCTGAGGTACTATTATGTATAAGAGTTGAGGTGCACCCTGGGATAGAACTATGCAGCGCAAAGCACGATTGCTCATTATTGAAGACGAGCAAGCTATCCTTACCGGGCTCCTGGACCTCTTCGTGTACCATGGGTACGACGTCGATGCCGCCCAGGACGGTCAGCTCGGGCTGGAGAAAGCCCTGCAAGGCAACTATGCCCTGATCATCCTGGACATCATGCTCCCCAGGCTCGACGGCTTTGCTATTTGTGATGCTATCCGGCACCACAACCGCGAGCAGCCGCTCATCATGCTTACTGCCAAAACGACCGATGAGGACATCATCACGGGGCTCACACTCGGTGCCGACGATTATGTTGCCAAGCCCTTTAGTGTGCGTGAGCTGGTCTTGCGCGTGGAAGCCGTGCTGCGACGCTCGGCAAAGCGCCGGTATGAGGTCGCCCAACTGTACCTCGGCACACACCTGCAGATTGATACCAGGACGCTCGTGGGCACACAGCGGGACCAGACCGAGCCCATCCTCTTTACGCGGCGTGAGGTGGAGATCTTGCAGTATCTCACCCAGCATCACGATCATCCGGTGTCACGCGAGGAACTCCTGGTGGAGGTCTGGGGCTATGCCAACGGCTCACGCTTTGAAACCCGCACCGTGGATATCCACATGGCGAAACTACGCCGGAAGATCGAACTCAGCCCCAAAGCCCCCGCCTTGCTGATCACGGTCCGTGGCGCCGGGTATCGCCTCCTGAGAGGCGCCTAGGAACGCCGCGATGCTTCAGCCCCTGCACCGCTGGTGGCGTCACACCCCCGTCAGAGCGCCATTGCGTCCTGGGACACGCGGACAGGCGACACGGCGCCTGCGCCTGCTCCTCTGTGCCTCACTGCTCTGTATGGCCTTGCCGCTTACGCTGCTCCTGAGTCGTGTCTATCAGTACCTGGCGCATGAGGTGTTCTATCAGTACCGCAGTGCCGCGGAAGAAGTGATGCAACAGGTCAATCAACGGCTGGCCGACATCCTGCAGGGAGAAGAGCTGCGGCCGTTTGATGAGTATAGTTTTCTCAAGGTCACGGCCAATCCGCTGTTCAAAAACTCTGCTATCATCGCCTCACCCCTCTCCGAGCTGCCGCCGCAAAGCGCCGTACCGGGGGTGATCGGCTACTTTCAGATCAACCCCGATGGAAGCTTGAATTCGCCTGTACTTCCGGATCTCGATGAGGCCGAGTTGTCGGCCAATGCGGAACGCTTTGGTTTTGGCAGCGATGAGCTTGCCAGGCGCCTGGCCTTACGTAGCCGCATCGAGGAATTACTGCGTGCCGGGGCCCCTGCGACGGAACGCCGCAAACGGCAGCAACACACGACGCAACCATCCGCAGCACCAGCTCCAATGGGCTCTGCGCCCGTGTCCCGCGACGCTGGTGCAAGCAATTTTGCTTTGCGCCAGGACCAGCCGGGCACGCCCAGTGCAGAAGCGCCACAGGCACCGGCCCAAAAGGCTATGCCGCAGTCGAAGCTCTCTGGGACCAGATCGGCCTTGTATCGAGAGCGTCGTAAGGAACAGGTGGCGCTCCCCGAACAGTCTACGGTCGCCCAGGTGCAGGATGCGCTCGACAAGCTCAACGCCCTGCCGCCAGAGACTGGCCGCAGCGCTGAGCCGCAGCCTGTGCCGTCGGAAGTACAGAGCACCGCTAAAGGTGCGGCGGAAAAGAAGCAACGCACCACCGTGAAAATTCTCAGCTTCGAAGGCGAGGTCGATCCGTTCCAGTTTACCGTGTTAAGCACCGGGCCGTTGGGGTTTTTCCGCAAAGCCTGGCGCAATAATCTGCGGTATATCCAGGGCTTTGTAGTTGATAAGGACGAGTTATTGCAGCAGCTCATCTCCCCTATGAATGGCACCTCATTAGGGCAGTTAGCGTCGCTTACTGTGTCCTACCAGGGGCAGGAGATCTTCTCCCGTTCTCCGGCAGGGGCACACGACTCCTCGTCACTCGCCCTGCGTCCGCTGTACAGCGCTACCCTCGAGGCACCACTTGATAGTGTAGAGCTTGCTTTCCGTGTTGGACCTGTGCCGCGCAGCGGCGGTGCAGTGGTGGTAGACGCCCTCGCCCTCACGCTAGCGCTGGTGCTCCTGGTCGGGCATTATGGCCTCTACCGCCTGGGGCTGCAACAAATCGACCTGGCAGTCCAGCGCAGCGATTTTGTCTCGGCAGTCAGCCATGAACTCAAAACGCCCCTGACTGCCATTCGCATGTATGGCGAGATGCTACGGGCCGGCTGGGTGCAGGATGAGACACGACGGCAGGCGTATTACGATTTTATTTTTTTTGAGAGCGAGCGGCTGTCACGGCTCATTGCCAATGTGCTGCAACTGGCTCATCTGACCAACCATGATGCTCCTCTCGAGCTGAAAGAATACTCTCTACACTCCCTCCTTGATGTCGTACGCAGCAAGGTCTCAACACAAGCCGACGCGGCTGGTTTCACCTTACGGTTTCTCAACGCAGGAGAGGCACAGGACCTTGCGACAGCCTCCGTGCTCGTCGAGCAGGACGCCTTCGTGCAGATTTTTATTAACCTTATCGACAATGCCCTGAAATTTTCCGCCAACGCCGAGGTCAAGTGCGTGGACATCGGACTCCGCTGGCACGCCTCACAACCGCAGCAAGCGGTACTGTTCGTGCGTGACTATGGACCCGGGGTCGCGCCTGATCAGATGCAGCGCATCTTCCAGCTCTTTTACCGGGCCGAGGACCAACTCACGCGTCAGACCAGAGGCACTGGTATCGGCCTCGCGCTCGTCAAAGTGCTGGCCACCAAAATGTACGCCACGGTGCATCTGCACAATCGCTATCCAGGCGCCGAGTTTCAGCTTACTCTACCGGCTGTGTACGAGGGGGCTAACCGAGGAGGAACATAGCCTATGTCTTTCCCAAGGCCCTTCAACATCCTGGGGGTGTAGAGGCTCGGGAATTGTGCCTTGAAGGTACAGAGGGCGAGCGTCATGCACTCATCGCAAGGGGCTTCGGTCAGCTCCAGATTGCCAGCAGGGGAGGGTACATGGGTAGACGGCAAGGAGGACCAAGCCTGAAGGGATTCCAAAAAAAATTTCCCGTGGATTGAACAGTATGGGGTGGCAGTGGTCGGAATGCTGACGAACATATTCTCGTGCCTTCTGTATATGACGTCCTGGTAGAAATTCACCGTGATCCGAGCCCGTCAATTTTGTTCCCTTTTCAAAGGATAATATGAGAACATCATATATACAAGCTTAATTTCTGTTCTGCTCTTATGGGGGTAGTACCGCCTTGTGTTAGGCACGGTGTAATCGTCCAATCCCGTTGTCTACCTTGAGCATGTTTCTGCCGCGCTCTTGCCCTCTGCACACGTATGCTCGCCACCCGGACCCGTATGCTCTTCGCGGGTATGCGAGGCGATGATCCTTGCGAGGACTATCACATGCACATTTTTCAGGATCGCGTGTACAGAAAACGCAGCAGGAGCTGTGACGCACTGTGATGGATCCCTTGGTATGCTTCACGTTCTCCGTGCTGGTGCATTTGGCATCGTTTTTGCCCTGCCTGTGGCTAGTGATTCGGCAGGGGATAGTACGGTGTGCGGTGCAGGAGAGATGAACTATGATACGTGTTCTAATTATTGACGACGATGCCCCGACACGCGACGTGCTCCGTCAGCTGCTCAACCGCGAGGGATACGAGACTGTCGAGGCCTGTGATGGCCGTGAGGGCGTGCAATGCTCCCAGGCAGCTTCCATGGACGTAATTATCCTGGACATGATGCTGCCCGAACAAAACGGGCTGGAAATTATTCGAGAACTGCGGGAGGTGGATCCGGCAGTACCGATCATCGCCATCTCCGGGTACGGTCATACCGGACCGTTGGATTTCCTTCGCGCTGCTGAGACGTTCGGTGCCCAACGCACGTTCCAAAAGCCCTTCCATCTGCGGGAGATGCTCAAAGCAGTGCATGACCTCACGCAGGGCAAGGACGAGGGGGCTCGCACTCCTCGTCTCATAGGCTGAAGCGTCCCTAATTGCTCCGCGTCCTCGGATCGTCAGTCGTCGTATGACGATTGGACATTATTCCTAGAAAATATATATGTTTTACTTTATAAGACACATGCCGGATACTTCTCTCTTCATGGGGGCATCCCCTCCGCCTCCACTGTCATGGTGTTGAAGCGGCTGTCGATAGTAACAAGTGAACCTTTGCTACGTTGCAGCATGGCACGCGGGCGACGAGTGAGCAGCACGCCCACGCTTCCGCTCTCGACACCACGCCGAGCTTTCCGCATGCCTGCCATACTTATTCTTATTCCTAGCTGAGCATGTCTTGCCGGCACCCACAATTACTGCGTGCGCGTGATGGGGTTATAAAACACGTGAGGTTGGCTTAGCCTGTGGGAGAGCCAAAACAGGCCTGATGAGATAGGCGGGAAGATATAGGAAGAAAAAAAGGTTCTAGAACAGGAAATGCTAGAACCCTTTCACAGAGTAGCGGGGGCCGGATTTGAACCAGCGACCTTTGGGTTATGAGCCCAACGAGCTGCCTGACTGCTCCACCCCGCAATTGTAAGGAGAGCATACCGTTTCACCAGCGCTTTGTCAAGCACCGAGGGAGTCGGAAACGTGCGAAGACCTTAATCTACAAATTCGAAGACGATCTCTCCAGGGCGTACCAGCCCGAGTTCCTCACGGGCGATTTTCTCGATATACCCAAGATCACTGCGCAGACGCTGCACCTCACGGACCAGGGTGGCATTTTTTTGCTCGATAATCTCAATCTCACGCACCAGACGCCCAAGATCGTGCTGTGTACGCCACATGGCCAACAGGCCACGATCACCCCACACCGTGAACGGCATCATCGCAAGTAAAAAGAGACTGCTGCCCATGAGCACCAGCGTCAGCCAGGGCGTGGCTACAATCTGGTGCACCAGGCTCGGCTTCGGCATCTCACCATACGGCGCTTGCAGAGGGGCGCCAGGGATTCTCTGGGCCATGGCTTACTTCCTCAGGGCGTAATGTTGTAGAAGGCAGTGAGACCCGGGTAGTGGGCTTGTGGGCCAAGACGGCTCTCGATGCGCAACAACTGGTTGTATTTCGCGGTTCGATCAGTACGAGATAGTGAGCCAGTCTTAATCTGTCCGGCGTTTGCAGCGACAACCACATCGGCAATGGTTGTATCTTCGGTTTCCCCAGAGCGATGCGAGACGACCGAGGTATAACCGGCCCGTTTGGCCATCTCGATGGCGTCGAGCGTTTCTGTGAGGGTGCCGATCTGGTTGAGTTTAATGAGGACAGAATTGCACACGCCCTCCCGAATACCGCGTTCCAGGATGCGCGTATTGGTCACAAAAATATCATCGCCGACCAGTTGTACGCGCTCTCCCAATGCGGCAGTGAGTTTTTGCCATCCCTCCCAATCCTGCTCTGCGAGCCCGTCCTCAAGAGAGAGAATAGGATACCTGTCCACCAGTGTCTCATACCAGGCGATCATGTCGTCAGCGCTGCGTTCTGGCTGGGACTCAGCCACCATCCGGTACACCCCATCGTGATAAAATGCACTGGCCGCCGCGTCAAGGCCCAAATATATATCTTCCCCTGGGCGATAGCCCGCACGCTCGATGCCACGCAGGACCATCTCCAGAGCTTCTTCATTGGATGTGAGATTTGGCGCAAAGCCCCCCTCATCCCCAACGTTCGTTGGATAGCCATGCTCGTGCAGCACTGCGCGCAGACGGTGGAAAACTTCCGCGCCCATGCGCAGGGCTTCCGCAAAGCAACTGGCACGCACAGGCAAAATCATAAACTCCTGAATATCCATGTTGTTATCAGCATGGGCACCGCCATTGAGGAGATTCATCATAGGTACTGGCATGACTCGAGCATGCGTGCCACCAATATAGGCATACAGTGGCAAGCCACTTTCTGCCGCTGCCGCTTTCGCTACTGCCAGAGAGGCCCCAAGGATCGCGTTGGCGCCCAGACGTCCCTTATTGTCCGTACCATCCAGGGCGATGAGCGTAGCATCGATCTGCGCCTGTGCCGTGGCCTCCATCCCGAGCAGGGCTCGGGCAATCTCGCCATTCACGTGCTGCACAGCTTGCAGGACGCCACGTCCCAGATAGCGTTGCGGATCGCCGTCGCGCAGCTCCACGGCCTCACGTGTGCCGGTCGATGCGCCAGAAGGCACTGCCGCCTGCCCATGTGCACCGCTGGCCAGGGTGACCTCGACCTCGACAGTCGGGTTGCCACGGCTATCCAGAATCTCACGGCCGACTACGTGTGCAATTTTTCCCATAGCACTCAAGCCTTCTCCGCAACCGCTTGCAGTGCTGCGGCCCCGGCACGCAGCGTTACGGCGATATCTTCATCGGTATGGGCCGTCGAGAGGAAACCTGTCTCGAACTGTGATGGTGCCAGATAGATGCCGGCTTGCAGCATGGCGGCAAAATAGCGCCGAAATGCCGAAATATCACAAGTGCTGGCATCATCGTAATTGTGTATAGGCCTGGTGTTGAAAAAGACTGTGAACATCGAACCTAATGAGGTGATATAGACTGGCACCCCGTACCGCTGCGCCGCTCGCTCTGTCTCCTGCACGAGGTAAGCCGTGCGTTCTGCCAGGACAGCATATGGTGGCGCCGCACGCAGCAGTTCGAGGGTGGCGATCCCAGCTGCCATCGCCAGTGGATTGCCCGACAGCGTGCCGGCTTGATACACTGGTCCGACCGGCGACATGCGCTCCATAATCTCGCGCCTGCCGCCATAAGCCCCTACCGGGAGGCCGCCGCCAATCACCTTCCCAAGAGCCGTCAGGTCAGGCTCGATGTTGTAGAGCGTCTGCATGCCGCCATAGGCCACGCGAAAGCCCGTGATGACCTCGTCGAAAATGAGCAAGGTCCCATGCTCACGCGTGATCTGGCGCAGCCCTTCCAGAAAACCCGGCTCAGGTGGCACCAAACCCATATTCCCGGCGGCCGGCTCGACAATGACACAGGCGACCTGCCCTGAGTGCTGTTCCAGAGCCTGACGCACTGCTGCCAGATTATTGAAGGGCACCGTTAAGGTATGGCGGGCCAGATCCGCTGGCACCCCTGGGCTGTCCGGCACGCCAAAGGTCATGGCGCCTGAGCCAGCTTTCACCAGCAGGCTATCAGCGTGGCCGTGATAGCAGCCGGCAAATTTCACAATCATGTCGCGACCCGTAAACCCCCGTGCCAGGCGGATGGCCGTCATCGTCGCCTCAGTGCCGGAGTTCACCATGCGCACCATGTCCATGGCGGGAAATGCCTCGACGATCAATTGCGCCAGGCGTACCTCACGTGCTGTCGGCGCCCCAAAGCTACAGCCATCGGCGGCGGCCTGCTGTACGGCGGTCACGACCTGCGGATGGGCGTGGCCGAGGATGAGAGGCCCCCAGGAGCCCACGTAGTCAATATAGATATTACCATCGACATCATACACGCGTGCTCCGGTAGCACGCTGAATAAAAGGAGGTTGGAGATGCACTGCTTTGAAAGCCCGCACCGGGCTGTTCACACCGCCCGGCATGAGCTGCTGCGCTTGCTGAAAGAGTGCTGCTGACTTGCTTCCGGTCTGGACCGTCACAGGCGTTCCTTCTCTATGCCGTGAGATAGCGATCAATGAAGAGTCCAAGCCGCTCCCGCACTGCGGTTGGTATCATTGCTCGATCTGTAATGATGGCAGTCTGTAGGGCCGTACTGCACGGACAGGTGCGAGTACCCTGAAGCTGTGGCACTGTGCGTGCAATGACTTCCTGCGCGAGCTGGACATTACGCTGGAGAATGGCCAAGATCGCACCAATGTCCACGTCGGCAGCGCTGGCGTGCCAGCAGTCATAATCTGTAGCCAGCGCCAGGGTAGCGTAGCACAACTCCGCCTCGCGGGCCAGCTTTGCTTCGGGCATGTTCGTCATACCAATGACGTCAACGCCCCA
Organism: Candidatus Entotheonellaceae bacterium; assembly: GCA_048594805.1. Classification (GTDB taxonomy): domain Bacteria; phylum Tectomicrobia; class Entotheonellia; order Entotheonellales; family Entotheonellaceae; genus SXND01. The sequence continues at coordinate 40,333 of JBMDXC010000285.1, forward strand.
CTGCCGGTAGAGCCGCGCCTCAGCACGGGTGGAAAACTGCGGTCCCTCAATGCACAGATAGGTACCGCCAAAGTGGACTATTGCCCCGATATCTGAGGCCGCCTGATGCAAGGCGTTAGCTACAACAGCACAGACCGGGTCGGCGAGCGCCACGTGTACGGTGAGTTCCTCGAAAAAGGTCGACACCCGACTGCGCGTACGATCGATAAACTGGTCCGGAATGACCAGATGGCCTGGCTGAATCTCCTCCCGCATGCTACCCACCGCACTCACGGCAATGACCCATTCTACCCCGAGAGCCTTGAAGCCATACATGTTGGCTCGAAAATTAATCACCGTCGGTGGCAGACGATGACCGCGCCCGTGGCGCGGCAGAAACACCATGTCGCGTCCGTGCAAGGTCCCGACGATATAGGCATCAGAGGGCGGACCAAATGGGGTTGTCACCTCGACCTCACGTACGTTCTCTAAGGCCGCCATGGCGTAGAGGCCGCTACCCCCGACGACGCCGATCTTACCAGTGCCCATGCCTCACCCTGTGCAGAATAGGGGTCAATTTCACGTGCTCAACGCCTTGTAAGGAGTTCGGCAGTCTGTACGACGTTGAGGGCAGCACCTTTGCGCAGATTGTCGGTGACCACCCAGAGATGCAGTCCATGGGGCACCGACAGGTCAGCCCGGAGCCGCCCGACAAAAACCTCATCGTGGCCACTGGCGCGGATAGCCTGGGGGTACTGCAGACACGTCCGGTCGTCCTCGAGCCCGATCCCAGGCGCCTGTGCGAGCAACGCTCGGGCCGTCTCGACACTCAGCGGCTGCACGGTTTCCAGAGTAACAGAGGCTGAATCACTGTGCGCCAATGGCACATAGGCCGCCGTCGCGGTTATTGGCAGGTCTGGGAGCCCAAGCAGTTTGCGTGTCTCCAGGATAATGGCCATTTCATCTTGCGTATAGGCATTGTCGAGGAAATTCCCGCACTGGGGCAAGCAGTTGAAAGCAATCTGATACGGGAAGATGTCGGCCTGCGCTGGCCGGAAATTGAGCAAGTCGCGTAACTGCTGATCAAATTCCTGCACCGCTCGTCGCCCACCATCAGAGATGGCTTGATACGTCGACACGACGACACGTTTCAGCCTTGCTGCGGCATGCAGCGGTGCCAGCGCCAGGCTGACTTGGATCGTCACACTGTGCGGCATGGCGATAATCCCCTGATGGTGCCGGAGCACGTCAGCATTGATTTCTGGGACACACAGGGGCACATCAGGAGCCAGGCGAAAGGCACTACTACAATCGATCGCGATAGCCCCAGCGCTCACGACGTGTGGGGCATACGTTTGACTGGTCTCAGCATCTGCCGCGAACAGGGCCAGATCAACCCCGCGCATGGCCTCCCTGGTGAGCGGACGCACCACGTAGCTCTCGCTGCGAAATGCGACGCGCGTACCAGCAGAGCGTCGCGAGGCCAGCAACGTCAATTGGTCCAGCGGGAAATCCCGCTCCTCAAGCACGCGCAGAATTTCTTCGCCAACGATGCCCGTGGCACCCACGAGAGCGACATGCCAGGCAGCCATAGTATATTACCTCTGCGGCGCTGGAGCCGCGGTACGCAGGGCGGTACAAATCGCCTCGCCCATCTGAGTAGTCCCAACACGGGTGCAGCCTGGCTCCATAATGTCCGCGGTCCGATAGCCCTGATGCAGCACGCTCGCGACGGCCGCCTCAATGGCGCTCGCCGCTTGGGGCTGTCGCAGGGCATACTGCAGCATCATGGCCACGGAATTAATGGTGGCAATGGGGTTGGCGATGTTCTGTCCGGCGATGTCTGGGGCACTGCCGTGCACCGGCTCAAAGACACCTACTGTCCCACCGATACTGGCCGACGGCAGCATGCCAATGGAGCCAGTCAGCATCGCGGCCTCATCGCTCAGGATGTCACCAAACAGATTGCCCGTGACGATCACGTCAAACTGCCGCGGGGCTCGCACCAGTTGCATCGCACAGTTGTCAACATACAGATGTTCCAGCTCGACATCAGGGAACTCCCCGGCCAACTCCGTCACCTCCCGCCGCCACAACACCGATGTCTCCAGCACGTTGGCCTTATCAACCGAGGTTACTTTATGGCGCCGCTGCCGTGCCAGCTCAAAAGCGAGCCGGGCCACACGGCGAATTTCTGCTGAAGTATAACTCATCGTGTTAAAGCCACGTTCGCCCTCAGCGAGCGATTCAATACCCCGGGGTTCACCGAAATAAATGTCGCTGACCAGCTCACGCACGACCAGCACATCAATACCCTGCACGACCTCCGGACGCAGCGACGAGGCGTCAAGCAAGGCGGTATAGAGCTTGGCCGGTCGCAAATTGGCAAACAAATCAAGTGTCTGCCGCAGACGGAGCAAGCCCCGCTCCGGGCGCTTGTCAGCCGGGAGCGCATCCCACTTGGGCCCCCCAACGGAGCCAAAGAGCACCGCATCACTGTCCCGGCATAACTGTAACGTCGCTTCCGGTAAAGTGTCCCCGAGAGCGTCAATGGCGGCCCCGCCTACCAGACCATGACGCAGAGTCAAGTGCATATCATACAGGTCTGCAATGATGTGTAGCACTTTGATGCCCTCTGCGACGACCTCGGGACCCACGCCGTCCCCGGGCAACACCGCAATACGGTACTCCATGAGTGGTAGTCTCCCTCGCGCTTCTTCTGTCTCTATTTCGATGTAAGCGCCCACGAGCCATCCCAATGCGGCTCAGGAGGGTGCTCTTTCAAAAACTCACAGCGTTCGATATACACGCGACTTGGCGTAGTGGGGCGCCGCGGGAACACGTCTTCGAGCTTCTCGCTGGCGATGAATTTCGCCATGGCCTCATCCCACTGCTGCTGCCGATAGAGATCAATGCCCTGCTGGTATATGGCATGCATCTGGACGTGCTCTGAGGGCAATTGTCCCTTGTATGCCATGATCTCCACACTCTCTATGGCCTCTAGCTTGCCCACCACCTTGACTTTGTCGATCGTACGCCAGGCAAAATCATCAGGACCAGCCAGCCGCAACGTCTCGGTGGTGCACAAGATATAGACACCATATTGCTTCGCCGCGGCTTCGAGCCGCGCCGCGGTGTTCACCACGTCCCCCATCATAGTGTAGTTCATGCGCATGGTCGAGCCCATATTGCCGGTGACGATTTCCCCAGAACTGATGCCAATACGCATGCGCATCTGCTGCACCAGGTCAGGCCACTTGTCTCCTTCAGCATGCCATTTCTGGCGCAATCGCGCCAGTGCCTGCTGCATCTTAAGCGCCACGCGCACGGCGCGTGCCGCGTGGTCTGGCTGCGCAATCGGTGCGCCAAAGAACGCCACAATCGCATCTCCTTCATACTTATCAAGGGTCCCACCTTCGGCAACTAAAATGTCCGTCATTGCAGACAAATACTCGTTGAGGAGTTCGACAAGCTGCGTGGCGCTGAGGACTTCTGAGAAGCTCGAAAAGGAGGCGATGTCCGTAAAGTACGCCGTGCGCATGCCTGACGAGCCCCCGAGTCTGGGCTCTATGCCATCGCGCACCATCATGGTGACGAGCTCCGGGGAAAGGTACGTGCTAAAAGTCTTACGCAGGTAGCGACTTTGCCTCTGCTCAAACAAAAAGTGGTAGATGGTCATGCCGAGCCAGACTACGAACGTGGCCAGCAGGGGATACATGATATGCAACACCCATCCTTGCATGCTGAAGAGGGCGTAGTTCAGCCCCACGTTCCCCAGCATGACCAGGGTTGTGACGATGTCACCCCAGAGAGCACCCAGACGTGGCAAGATCAGTATGAGGCATAATCCCGTCAGCACGATATTAGCGGTGGTGTACCAGTTCCCCCACCAGGGGGCCACGAGAAAACGCTGGCGCAGGACATTGTCAATCACGGTCGCGTGCGTCTCCACCCCGGGAAATGCCGGGTCGAAGGGAGTAATGCGCTGATCCGTGAGCCCTACGGCAGTGGCCCCGATCAGGACGATCTTATCGCGGAAGGCCTCGGGTGGGGCAGCAGTCTCACGGCCTTTGACGATATCGGCGATAGCATAGCGTGGGAAGCGGTATTGACGACGCGCTGTGGTCTCGTTCGCGGGAAGCTCGGAGGGACCGAGATGATTGACAATCATCCGTCCCTGCTCGTCAGCGGGGATCTCCAAGCGTTGGCGTCCCGCCACCAGCCACACCTGGATTTTCTGGTCAGCACTAATGGACACAAGTGTGTTGGCATTGCCGTGACGCGCTTGTAGATAGCGCTCCAGGAGGCGCATGCCCAGCGGCGCAAAGAGATCGTTTTGCTGCCCAGGAGCCGTTGCCTCCCGACCACTGTCCCCCGACACACCCATACGCTCACGGTACTGCGCGATGAGCGGATAATACCGAATGACGCCGTCGTCCGAGTCCGGACGGCTATTAAAAAAGCCGTTCCCCCAGACAGCCTGGGATAAAACCGGCAGATTGGACTCAGCCGCACAGGCCGGTGATACGTGCAACACACCCAGGCTGGCCCCGGGCTCCACTCTGGGGATATACCTGGCGTTTTTCGAGATGGTCAGATTGTGGAAAAAATGCTCCAGTTGACTTGCAGGCACATGGGCGACGTCCTGGCATTGCCAGTGAAAAAAGTAGCCCAGAATCGTCCGACCCGATGCTTGCAGGGCAGTGGCGAAGAGCTGATCGTGATCTGCCGCGGCCAGGGTAGACTCTACGAGCCCTTGCAGCTCTGCATCATTATAATAGCTACGGGTCGCCAGAGAAGCTTGAATCGTCTGCAAGCTGTCAAGGCCAGCACTGGTATCTGATGACGAGAAGACCACATCGTAGCCGATGGCTGCAGCGCCGTATGCGGTCAGGCGCTGGATGAGTTGCGCCTGCACCGTATAGGGCCATGGCCAGCGGCCCAGCTCATCAACACTCTGTTCATCGATGGCCGCAATCACCACCTCAGGGCCAGGCGCCATGGGGCCCCGCATCCGGAAGCGCAGATCGGAGGCGAGCAGTTCGAGACGATGCAGCCACGCCACCACAAAAGGCTTCTGCATCTGGTGGGTCTGGTCGAGCCAAAAGAGCAGCAGCACCATGAGGGTCAGCAGCAGTCCAAGGGTCGTACTGTGCAAGCGCGGGAAATGCGTGAGCCAGGCGGGCATACTGCACCTCACTGATGCGTCCGTACGTATACGCGCCTAGCGTATAGTCTCGAGCATGCTGGCGCTACCTGTATGGGGGAACAGCGTGCTTGGCATTGCGGATGAAGGTCCGGACCTTGCTCCAATCCTTTGTACCTGGCGTGGCTTCCACGCCACTACACACATCCACGGCATATGGGCGGACAATACGGATGGCCTCACGGACATTTTCTGGCGTTAGCCCGCCGGCGAGCATGATCCGGCCATACCGGTGCAACGAGGCCACGCGCTGCCAATCGGCCTGCACGCCGCCACCGCCGTACACGTCAGGGTGAAAACCCTCAATCAACAGGGCCTCGACGCTGTATTGTTGCATGATCTCTGGTGGTACTTGCGCCGTGAAGCGAAAGGTTTTAATGACAGGCCAGGGTAGCTGCTGGCACAGTTCAGGACTTTCTGTGCCGTGCAATTGCACCATGTGCACACCGCTCGTCTGAGCTATATGCGTAACAGTGTCCAGATCTGCATTGACAAACACCCCTACCGCGGAGCAGCCAGGCGGTAGATGCGCCACGATGCTGTGCGCCTGTTCTGGAGTGACATAGCGCGGACTCGGTGGATAGAAGATCAGACCGATCATATCGGCTCCCGCCTCCACCACCACCTGCGCGTCGTCTCTTGTGGTGATACCGCAAATCTTGACCTTGGTCATGTATACTGGCTCGTGCTGGGTAGACTAGGAATCCACGCTCGTAGTAAGAAACAGTATAGCAAACTCTGGACAGGCTGCCATGTTCCCTTTTCTATGAGGAGAGGCGCTCGGCGCCGGAAGAGAGGCAATAGGCGTCATACAGCCGTGCCGCCTGCTGCATATGGTGGGCAATCGTCTGTGCCAATTGGGCTGGGGTGTCCTGCTCCTTCCAGTAGCCCATACGCCGTGCCAAAAAGATACATGCATCAGTGTCTACCGCAGGTAACACAAGATCGTGCGCCTGCCCGCTGGCCAGGCGCAGGGCATCGATGAGATGGCGTAAAAAGACATAGGCGTCATGCAACGAGTGGTAGTCCGTGACGCTTATAATGTCAGCTTGGTAGAGTGCCTGCAGGGCGGCGAGCGTATGCGGGGTACGCAGAGCAGGGACGGTGGCACCGTGGCGCAGTTGGAGATATTGCACGGTATATTCAATATCCACCAGGCCACCCCGACTGTATTTGACGTCGACGGCGCCCGGTGCCACCAACTCATGACGCTGGCGCTGGCGGAGCTGGATGGCTGTCTCCAGAGCAAAAGGCTCGGCACTGTAGACAAAGGCATCGCGGAGGGTTTCGACAGCCTGTCGGAGAGCCGCGTCGCCAGCCACTTCGCGCAGTTTGATCAGCGCCTGGCGTTCAAAAGGCGCTGCCTGCCCGCCGTGGCGATAGTACTCCCGAAAGGCGTCAAGACTGGTCGCCAGCGGGCCTTTCGAGCCAAAGGGGCGCAGGCGTAAGTCGATCTCAAAGGTCCCCGAGCGTCGCGCCACGATGATCTCGAGGAGCTGTTGCACGAGCAGTTCGGCGTACTGACTTACAGCAATTTGCTGAGGTCCACTGGTCTGCCCCTGGCCGCTATAGACGCAGAGCATTTCCAGGTCAGACGCATACCCCAACTCACGACCCCCGAGCTTGCCGAGACCAAAGAGCGCAAACGTACAGGGCTGGCCATCCATGAGTTGTGGGCGGCCATAGCGCGCTTGCAGCGCGTTCTGGGCCAACTCCAAGGCTCCCGCCAGGACTACCTCCGCCAGGTCCGCCAGTTCATCTGAAAATACGCCAAAGGGCCTTTCACGATGTAAGAGATGCCCCATATCAATACGAAACAGCTCTTGATCCTTAAAGGCGTTGAGGGCGTGTTTGCCGGCAGCCGTCGTCGTCGCCCCCTGCAGAGCCTGCCGCAGGCGTACCGTCAAATCGTCCTTGCTCAGGCGTTGCTCAGCAGCGCGTAAGTCCTTGAAGATAGGCAGGAGTGTATCATAGTGCAGACGCAGGAAATCTTCCCATAGGAAGTGACTGCTCCCCAACACCGTTGCTAGTGCCTTTAAGGCGTTGTCCTCCCAGAGCCACTGCAGATCTTCGCCACGCGCCGCATCACCAGCAAGACGGTCCACGAGGCGGTCAAAGTGCTGCAAGGCCATCACCGGATCAGGCGCGACGGTGAGAAAATGCGTGAACTGCTTGATCAGCATGACCATGAGGTGCAGCTCACGCTGACCGGCCGCCGAGGTGATTTTACCCCCACGACGCCAGCGCACAAAGAGCTGATCATGGACTTTGCCCATGGAGCTGGCGATGTTCACACGGTAGATATAAATATCACGCATGGCCAGGGCATTGGAGAGACTGTAGAGAAACGCCGGGGTATCGTCGGCACGGATGTGCACGACCGTCCAGTCTGCCGAGGCCTCGTTATCAATCGTAATCTCCACGGGAAAAAGATGAGCCGAGAAGGCCTGCAGTGAGGTGCGCATGGTGTCGATGATCTGGCCACTCAGGCTGGCGCGCGCTTCCTGCAGCTGCCCAGCGCGTAGCTGTTGAATGAGCGTCGTGAGCTGGGCCGTGAACTCCGTCTGCGCCGCGCTGTTAAAGGGGCGCTCGGCAGCATACTCGACGGTAAACACGTCGACGATGAGCCCACCCGGTGTGGTACCCCAGAGTGTGGCACGTCCTGGACCGCGGTGATAACTAAACACTTGGCCGTCACGAATATTGAGGCCATAGGCCGTCATTAAGCCTGTGATAATGGAAAATTCGCCAAAGAGATCGTAGGCTGCAACCAGGATCTCCGCCTTGTTGGCAGGACGCGATATGACGCGTATCTGCACGGGATGTTGATCGTCCACGGCGGCCAGCAGCAGCACATGGGTGGTGATCTCGGCTACGCTAAACACCCGAAAATAATCATCATCGAGCTGTGCGAATACCTCGTCAAGCACCTGCGGCGGCACGTCTGGACACCGTTGGGCCACTTCCTGGCGTAGCATCTGTCGGTCGGCCAGAGGTGCTGCGGGACTCCCATGCTGCACGGCGGTTCTCCCCTCTTTTCCCATGTGAGCGTTGCGGGGCTACAGCGCCGATTCATCTTGAAAGGCTTCAACAAAAATCGCGTGCACGGCCTCCGTACGCTCGAGATAGTCTTGATAAAAAGCCTCCCAGGTGGGATAGCCAAAATGGCCTGCCAACCGCCGCTGCTGGTCAGGATGGCGTGGCAGCGTATGGGTCTGCGCGCCTTGTTCCATCTGGAGATAGTGTTCGAGACGACGCAAATAGCCATACGTGGAGCGCAAGGTCGTCGCAACGGACGATGTCATGAGTCCTGCCTCACGCAACTTGCTCAGGGCACGCAACGAGTGGCGTTCTTGCAGCGTCGGTTGGCGTCCGCCATACAGCAGCTGGGGCAGCTGAATCAGAAATTCGATTTCCCGAATACCCCCCAGGCCGAGTTTCACGTTGGTGCGTGACTGCGCCTTGTCAGCCAGTTGGGCATCAATCTGACGCTTCATAGCGCGCAGCTGCCGCACGCCCTGCGCATCCAGATGGCTCTGATACACAAAGGGTCGAATCAGCGCCAGAAATTCTTCGCCAAGACGACGGTCACCGGCCACAGGACGCGCTTTGATGAGCGCCATTCTCTCCCATGTTTGCCCCAGACGCGCGTAATACGCTTCATAGGAGAGGAGGGAGAGCGCCAACTGCCCCTGCGTCCCCTCCGGGCGCAGGCGCAGGTCGACACGAAACGCCTGACCCTCCGGCCCCTGGCCCCCAATGAGTGTCGTGAGACGGCGTGCCAGGGCCACAAAATATTCATGATTTGAGATCTGTTGCCGGCGCTCACCGTTCTCCCCAAAACCACTCGTGCTGCCCTCGTATGACGTGTAGACATACATGAGGTCCACATCGGAGGAAAAGTTCAACTCGTAACCACCGAGTTTACCCATACCAATAACGCAGAAGCCACAGGGATGTTGTACCCCATCAGCGTCAATGTACATGGGGACGCCATACAGCGCTGTCAACCAGCGTACACACGCCTCAAGCCCTGCCTGTATGACACAGTCAGCCAGCGCCGACAGGTCTGCAGTAGTTTCTTCCACGTTCGCAAGTCCATAGAGGTCACGGGCCCCAATACGAAGTAAGTGTTGCTGGGTGAACGTCCGCAAAAGTGTGGCGACCTCGCCTTCCCCCTCTACACCGGCCAGGAGCTGCGTGATCTCCGCGGTCAGTACCGCTGGCGGCGGTGGCGGCGCCCACAAGGCGTCCTCCAGCAGCCAGAAGAGGAGCTGTGGACGGCGCCAGAGAATACTGCTCAGCAACTGTGAACTCGCAAAAAAACGCATCATCCCAACAAACGCCTCCGGGTACTGCACGACAGTAGCCCAGAACGCGGCGATGTCTGGCACATTGTCCAGGTAGCATAGCAGATGATTAATGGCACGTTGCGGGTCTACCGAAGTGAGGACGGCTTGGGTAAACTCTATAACGAGCGTCGCAGGGACGGTCTGCTGGTTTGCGTGGCGCAACACGAGGGCCAGCTCAACGGCTAGACGTGGAGAGACGCCATCGGAGGACATGGTACGCAAAAGTAGCGTAAGGTATGCCTCACTGTAGAGATTGTCAGTGGCTTCCTGCATGCCCTCTCCTCTAGCGGCGCTCCAGATGACGCAGTCGCCGCATCTGCCTCAGCCAGCGCACATAACGCCAGAAAGCGCGGCGGTGTTGTGGCTGCCGAAAAAAGGTCAGAAACGTGCGCCACGTCACTTCCGACGCCGGGATCCCCGTGTAGGTTTCCAGACGCCACGCATAGTAACGCCACGGCCAGCGCCAAGGTGGCCAGAGCGGTCGGGGCCGTAAACGCCAGAGATGCCACATGTCTTGGACCTCGTTGTAGCTTGGGACACCCAGATGAGATGCCTCTTTCTAAGTGTAGAATAGCAAAAAATGACGCGAGTGACACAAGGGGCAGAGCCTGTGAGTTTTGTTGACAGCTTCCATAGAGTCCATAAACGGTATATAGAGCACTCAATAATGATCTGGCTATGCCGCTTAAGCGTTGTGCACAGCGCACAAGTCTTGCTGTAGTGGTGTATGCTTATTCTCTATGGAAAGAGTTGTCTATGGGTGGGCCAGGTGGAAACTTGATCGTTGGCATTCTTGATCTGATTATCAACATTTATATTATCTTGTTGTTTGTGCGGATGTTTCTCACTGAATACGAGCGTTATGATTCCATATTGGACATGGTCTTTCAGGCAACGGACCCTCTCGTGGTGCCATTAGCAAGCATAGTGCGCTCGCGTATCGCACAATTAGCACCGTTGCTGATTATTACTGTTCTCCTGCTCTTGAAGGGTGTCCTCGTAGGATCGATTCCAAGAGCCCTGGAAGGTTTTGTCAGCACACTATTGCAGGTGTATGTATTAACTATTATCATTACCTCGGCATTCCGTGAAGCTTACCTCAATCCTATTGTCAATGTAGGGCAGCGCATGGTGCGCCCGGTGCGCCGCCTGGCCACATACGTGTCGCCGCAGCCCATAGCCGTCAATGTGCTGGCGGTGGTGATCCTCGTGCTCTTGCACTCTGTGGCATTAATCGTGCTGCGTGGCGACGATCTCCTCTCGATAAAAAGCGCCTTTATTGACAGTCTGAGAATCGTGGTGGATCTGACGTGGTTCTTTGTCCTTGTGCTCTTTATCTACGTGATTCTCTCGTGGTTCAGCCCTGATCCACGTAACCCTCTGGTGCAACTGCTCACCCTCATTGCCGTGCCAATACTTGAACCCATACGGCGTATCATTCCTCCTATCGGAGGCGTGATTGATCTGTCTCCTATTGTCGCGCTGTTTGCGCTGCAAATTGTCAATGCCGTGCTCCATGGCTTGCTCAATGCGCTCTAGAGCAGGCGCGGGAAGTCTCGATGGGAGGTGTGGCTAGAGAGCGGTAAAGCATTCAGTCCGTATGATGTCCTCGAACGTTTCGCGGCGTGAGATGAGGTAGGGAGTACCGTTTTCGACCCATACCTGTGGGGCGCGGCCCAGGGAATTATAGTTCGAACTCATGGTATATCCGTAGGCACCAGCGTCATGGATGAGGAGAAGATCACCAATCTGCACCGCTGGCAAGGGGCGAGGCTGTAATAACTCCGTTTCGTCACGGGTAAACACATCGCCCGATTCACACAGGGGGCCGGCGATGACCGTGGGTTCGAGGGCGGCATGACTGGGCGCGTTCCAGACACTGATCTGGTGGAAAGACCCATACATGGCTGGCCGGATCAGATCACAAAAACCGGCATCGACCATGACGAAGGTCTGGCCTGGTCCCTTGGTATTCGCTTTGGTCCGCTTCACATCGGTGACGCGCGTGATCACATACGCGGCCGGCGCGACAAAGTAGCGACCTGGCTCAATTTCCACGCGGATGGCGCGTCCGGTCTGGTTGCTGAAGCGCACCTGGGCTGCCTGCAAGAGATCCCCAAAGGCTTTGAGATCGGCGCTGGGGGCTCCTGGGCGATAGGGATGCGGAATGCCACCACCGAAGTTGACGGCTTGCACGTGCGGGTACGCCTCTAGACAGCCGGCGAAAAAGTGAGCCAGCTGCTGCATATTGTCGGTGAATTCCGCTACTGCGGGTCCTGAGCCGATGTGGGCATGGAGGAGGGTCACGGTCATGCCATGGCGTGTGGCGGCGTGCGCGACCGTGAGCGCCTCGTCAAACCAGATACCATGTTTGGAGCTAGGGCCGCCAGTATCACAGCTCTGCACATGGCCGTGGCCAAAGCCAGGGTTCAGACGTATCCCCAGCGGACCCCGATAGCCGGCTGCTGCCAGCTGGTCGAGCATGTGTGGGGAGCCAATGGCGGGCAACACCCCATACTCGCGTACGACGTCCAGGGCATTATCCCGGAACACGTCGGTCGTGAGCATGACCTCGGGGACTGCGGTCCCCAGAGGATAACCTGCGGCTTGGGCGCGCAACACTTCATTGCCCGATACCGCATCGATCCAGATGTGGTGGGCCCGCATGCATGCTAAGACTGGTGCTGCGGAGCAGGCTTTCATGGCATAACGTGCCTGCAGGCCCGGTGCCGCAGTCAGGGCCACGATCGCATCGATTCTGGCCTTGACGGTTGCTGCGTCATACACATAAAAGGGCGTGCCGATGCGCTCAGCCAACCAGCGCAGGTCGGTACCTTGCAGGGCATCTGCAGCCATGCGTGATTCTCCTCGTGTGCGTCATGGTGCTGTAAGCAGGTGTAGGAAGCTGTGAGCAACAGCAAGTAGAGATACCTTGTTTACTAGGGATGTGTCAAGAGCAGCATAGAGAGACTGAGCAACAGAGAAAGGAGGCATACATGCGGCTCGTCTCCAGTACGGGCGCGATTGTGGTGTCGATGGTCTTGGCAGGGCTCCCTTCGACGGGACGTACAGGTCCCGCTAACCGTCCGGATCCAGTCGCGCAAACAGCGGTGCAGCACTACGTCAGCGAGGTCGCCGAGTTGGGGTTCGATGAACAGTATCATGGGGTGTGGCTGCAGTCCGAGGAGGGGGTTTTGGCTTACCATCAGGGTACTGTGCCTATGCCAGCGGCCTCGCTGACCAAGGTGGCGACCACCCTGGCAGCGTTGCGTACCTGGGGGCCGGCATATCAATTCGTCACTTTAGTCGACGCCACAGGGCCGATTCAGGACGGTGTATTGCGGGGGGACTTGATTGTGCAGGGCAGTGGCGACCCGTTCTTTGTCAGCGAAGACGCTCTGGCGTTGCGTCAGTCCTTGCAGCAGCTCGGTCTCAAGCGGGTGACGGGAAAATTAATTATCAGCGGCAATTTTTTCATGAACTTTACGACCAATCCCGCACTTGCTGGGAAGTTGCTTAAACAGGTGTTCTCTCCACCGCTGCAGCGTGCCGGCCGCAAACGGCAACGTGTGGTAACCTCTACGGGTCAGGGGCTCACCATTGCTGGTCCCGTTGAGGTAGTCTCCTTTTGTCCCCCCACCCAGGTGTCGCTCGTGCGGCATCATTCCCTGCCGCTATTTAAGATTCTTAAACGCATGAATGTGTACAGCAATAATGCCATGGCCGAGATGTTCACCGCGGCGCTCGGTGGCCTGCCACGTATGGTGCAGCAGGCATCCTACGCGGCAGGCGTGCTGGCCGAAGATCTGCATTTAATTAACGGCTCGGGACTCGGACCGGAAAATCAGTTGTCGGCCCGCACGGTGTGTGCCCTCTTTAGCGCGATCCATCGCCTGGTGACCCCCGCTAGGCTGACGGTGGCCGATGTCTTTCCTGTGGCTGGCATCGATCGTGGCACCATCCGGCGACGGCATTTGCCGGTCTACGCCGTCGTGAAGACCGGTACACTGCGCCAGGTTGCCGCTCTCGCAGGGGTGATCCTCACCCGCACCCATGGACCGGTCTGGTTTGCGCTGCTCAACCAAGGCAGTAACTTGGGGGCCTTCCGGACGCAGCAAGACACCCTATTACAGTACCTCATCGCACATTGGGGGGCGGCAGCTCCCCCCCCGGTATCGTTTATCTCCACCAGTCCTTGGACCGATACTATCCGTAACGATATTGTCATGCGTACGAAAACTGGCGGGGGATGAGCGCCGTGCGTACACTATACATACAAAGAGGCAGTGCACATGGGTATGGCAACTCTGTGAGGAGCATCCAGTGATGCCGGACAAGAAGAAGGGGCAGAAGCACATTGTCTTGACCTCCCACCCCAGGCCATTTGGTCCCCGCCCCAGCCCTATCGTATGGGGCCACAGTGATCCGCTCCAGCGTGGTCCGGTCATTGCTACCCTCACGGAGCCACGCCATCGCAATGCCATTGGCACCCACGCTGGCACCTATGCGGTCTACCGTGCCCTGGCCATAGCTAGCGGTGCCTTACAGCCCGGTCATCGTCCGGACCTCACCCACACTGCTCCGGTGGCACTGCTTGGATCACACCCGAGTTGGGGACAGCCAGACACGATCGTATCGCTCGACCCGTTTGGAGCTGTGGTCTGCGAGGTCTTTGCCGACTTTTATGCCCGTGGTTATGACATTCGTCCCACTATTGCGGTGACGCGCGCCCATATCAACATGCCTGAACTCCAGGAGGCTATCGCCCAAGGGCGCCTCGCCGTTGACGGCACGATCCTCCTGCCGGGTGGGGATATCGTGGTCACCAAAGCCGCTATCGAGCCGGTCTGGTATCTCCCGGGCGTGGCCCAACGTTTTGGTGTCGATGAAAGTACCTTGCGCCATACCCTGTTCGAGCAGACGGGCGGCATGTTCCCCGAGCTGGTGACACGCCCCGATCTTACCGTGTTTTTGCCGCCTATCGGTGGCCTGACCGTCTACATTGTCGGGCCGGTGGCGGCGATTACCGACCCTGCCCGACCGCTCGCTGTACGGGTGCATGACGAATGTAATGGTTCCGATGTCTTTAGCTCGGACATCTGCACGTGCCGGCCGTATCTCGTACATGGCATCGAGGTCTGTGTGCAAACGGCACAGCAGGGTGGCGTTGGGGTGATCGTCTATTGTCGTAAAGAAGGGCGGGCGCTGGGTGAAGTGACGAAATTTCTCGTCTATAACGCGCGTAAACGCCAGGCCGGCGGTGATCGTGCTGAGTCCTACTTCGCGCGCACAGAATGCGTCGCCGGCGTGCAGGACATGCGCTTCCAGGAACTCATGCCGGACGTCCTGCACTGGCTCGGCATCACCAAGATCGACCGTTTCGTTTCTATGAGTGACATGAAATATAAGGCGATTGTTGACTCTGGCATGCAGATAGTCAGCCGTATCCCTCTCCCGGACGAGCGCATCCCGCCAGAGGCCTATGTTGAAATCAATGCCAAGAAGGCTGCTGGCTACTACACCGAAGGACCTGTGCCTGATGCGCGCGAATTGGCCAAACCCCTGGGCCGTGGCCTGGAGGCGTAGCCAGGGCGGCAGGAGCCCGAAAGGACCTGATCTATGGCCGGAACAGTGATTGTCATTGATCACCCGCTGGTACAGCACAAATTGACTTTGTTACGCAAGGTCGAGACCAGTGCTGCGGTGTTTCGCGCCTTGCTGCGTGAGATTAGTATGCTCCTGGCCTATGAAGTGACGCGTGACATGCCGTTGACCTACGTGCCTATTAAAACACCACTGGCGCCGATGCAAGCGCCTGTGCTGGCCGGGAAGAAATTAGTCGTGGTCTCCATTATGCGCGCCGGCAATGGCATTCTGGATGGCATGCTCGAGCTGATCCCCTCCGCCCGTGTGGGCCATATCGGGCTGTATCGTGACCCGAAGACGCATGTGGCGGTAGAATATTATTTTAAGGTGCCTGAGGACATCGCGGAGCGTGATGCCCTGGTGGTGGATCCCATGCTGGCGACGGGCAACTCAGCGGTCGCAGCCCTGTATCGACTCAAGGATGCGGGCGCGAAAACCCTCAAATTTGTCTGCCTGTTGGCTGCACCAGAGGGCATTGCCCACGTGCATGAGCAACATCCCGATGTCCCCATCTATACTGCGGCGGTTGATGAGCGTCTCGATGCGCACGACTATATTATTCCCGGTCTGGGAGACGCGGGGGACCGACTATTTGGCACAAAGTAGAGCACAGCGTTCTCCTAACCGCTGGGTTCGAGGAGTTGCATGAACGCGCCAGAGCATGTCTTACGCAAGATTACGCCCGATTCCTTGGCGACGTATCTGGCTGAGGTACGGCGGCAGTCGGTGCCCACGCCCGCCGAAGAAGTGGCCCTCGGCCGCCGTATCCAGGCCGGCGATGCCGAGGCCCTGCGCGAACTCGTCGAGCGCAATCTACGCTTTGTGGTACAGGTAGCCAACAAATATAAGGGGTATGGACTGCCGCTCGCTGACCTCATCAACGAGGGCAATGTCGGCCTGTTGCATGCTGCCAGCAAGTTCGATCCTGAACACGGTACACGCTTCATCACCTACGCCGTGTGGTGGATTCGTCAGGCCATCATGCATGCTCTGGCAGAAGGCGGTGGGGCGGTACGGCTCCCCATCAAACAGGCCGAGGCGCTGGCGCGGGTGCGGCAGAAATTTGAGGAGCTGCGACGCGCCACAGGCACGGAACCGACGGCTGAGGAGGTGGCGCACACCCTGGAGATGCGGCCCCACGAGGTTGAAGACTTGTTGCGGGTGTATCGCCCGCAGGTCTCGTTAGATGCGCCAGTCAGAGACGAGAGCGGCCTCACCCGGCTCGATGCCCTGCACTCGCAGAGTTTACCGTCGAGTGAAGAGGTCTACTTGCAGGCCTCGATGATCAACGAGGTGCACTCCCTCTTGCACCTGCTGGAGCCGCGGGAGGCCAGTATTTTGCGAGCGCGGTTTGGCTTTGACGGGCCGCCGAAAAGTCTGGCGGCGATTGGGCGTGAGCTGGGGCTGTCGCGGGAGCGCGTGCGCCAGCTTGAAAGCCGGGCGCGCAATAAGCTGCGGGCTCGCGCCAAAGAAAAGGCGCTTAATCACTATCTGAATTAAGGCGGTACGCCCGCGGTAGTGTGGTATGATACGGCCTTGTCCCGGGCTGTTGGTTGTCCTGTCTTCGGTGTAGCGCGTGCCCTCAACCCCTTTACATACGCTTCTACGCGTGCCCACCCGAGGTATGCGCCGCGAAGAGCCAGGGCTTCCTCGACCCCAGGCACAGACCGTCATGCTCGGGCCACCCTGGCGCGACGCGGAGCAGATGAAGCGTATGGCCCACGAG
>JBMDXC010000286.1:0-12871 GCA_048594805.1 Candidatus Entotheonellaceae bacterium
GTGAACCCAGGCGAATCATACGATCCAGCGTCGCTACGCTCCGAGGGTGGCAGTCATGCCGTGGACTAGATGGCAACATTCCCATGGATTGCGTGGCAACATTCCCGTGGACTGGGTGGCAGAAATCCGTGGAATACGCACGTGTCAACGTCCTGACCGCTCCACACTTTTTCGATCATGTGTAAGAGGTTCAGATTCGTGACGGGCAGATAGTGGGGCATCTTTTTCGTCCTGATCCCACACCGCTCCTCCGCCCATTTCATCGGATCAAGAAACGTCACCACGGTGTTGTCCCGCGCAATCATGTTCACCGATTGGGTGCGGAGGGACTTGAGGCCTTGGACGTTGAGCGCAGTGAGCGCTGTGGGGATCGATACCGCGAAGTTGAAGGGGATACCGAGGATGGTGCACAAATCACTGAGCGCATGCTGCGTCACGCGGTACGGTTGCCCATCGACTGACAGCATGAATGTGTCATTCATACTTATTTGCGCCAGCGCGATTTCCTGCTGGGTATAGGCAAAGTGCGTTTCACAAAAATGTAGGGACTCTGCAATATCCATACTTTTGCAGAACAGTTCCGGCGCCAAAAAGTCGGGAAACTCCTGGGACAGCACCTCACGCGGCCGGGGCTGCCCAGGCTGCTCCACAATGAGGGCGCCAGTTTGCTGGCGGTCGGTGTGCTGCTGTTCGTGACACGGGTACAATGCGACATCAGACATGGTAGCGCCTCCGTTGGTTGAGAGGCGCACTGCGGGCTCATTGCGCAGAGAGGGGGCAACGTGGTAAGATTTCGCCCGCGCTACATGCGCAAAAAACCCTGGGCAGTGCGCTGGTATGGATTTAAGGACGCCCCATTCAACGTTGGCAGCGTCTGAGATGCCGTCCCTGAATCCCTGTGACAGTGTGCTTCTGGGGTTTTCTAGTTTTTCACGTATGATGTCACTACGCCGATAGGATCACATCACCTCCTTCCTTAGCTCGTGCAATTGCCTCTCCTCAACACCTTTCAGCACCCTTCAAACGTAACGCAAGTGAGGCAGAATATGCGTGTAGGTCACGTCTGAAAACTTTGGTTGACCCTTGGGCAGATTTACATGAGCAAGCTGGTCTTGATATGCTCTTTTTAGTTGCAGCAATTCGCCAAAATATTGATAACAGGGGTAGCGGTCAAACACACGCAAGTGGTTCTGCAGAGCATGTTGATACTCAGGATCATTGTTTTTTAAAGCCAAGACTGTTTTGAGAGAGACGATGCGGTGCTGGCTCTCGATCGAGTGCCAATCCATCGTAGGAAATATGCTCTCTGTTTCACTGAGGTGGTAATGCGCTAGGTCGATGTCTCCGCGTCGAAGGTTATACTCCGCATGACTCGCTGAGGTTAAGAACCGTGCAGTCGCGACAGTTTGCCCTTCGCCATATGTAGCCGCAAAAGTAGCGGCCTGTTGGTCTGCCGCTTCAAGGAGCTTGGCTGCTTGCTCTACATTACCTTCTTCCCCAGCATCAAACGTTAAGCGGACCTTAGCAAGAGCAACATACACGCGGAGATAATGAGCCATCTGTTGTCGCTCGCCAGTAAGACGGCGTTTGAGTGCTTCGTCACAAACGCCTTCAATGACTTTGAGCCAGGTAAGAGCCTTTTCCAAAAATTGCACTTGGCTGGTGGCAAAATATTTGATACGCAAGATTTCAACATAAACGAGAAGAGCCTGGATAAAACCATTAATTTCCTTATGCTCAAACATCAGTACCTGTAGCCGTTTTGCCTTGCCAGATATGGTGGTGAGGGCATTGCCAGAATCCCACATGCCGATGAAACACTGGAGCTCCTCGGTAACGAGAATGAGCCGGGTTATCGTGGGATCAGGCCCGTAATTCTGTTGTCGCTCTTCCAAGGATTTCCGCACGCTTTCATTTTTCTCTCTGGCAATGACGGCGGCGTCAGGCAGACGGCCGGGGGGATGGATGATCAATTCTTTTACGCCCTCTATTTTTTTTGCGGCATCCTCAGCGAAATCATCCTTATGAGGATATTCTTCTTGAGGAATCTCGGCATTCTCAAACAAGGGCTTCAGTTGGTTGTCTGTCAGGCAGTGATTGTAGAGCCAGTGGTAGAAATTATCTCCCTCGCGGTCGGCTTCTCGACGTTCGGCGCTACGCTTTCTATCTCTTTCCCTTTTGGCTTCTCTCTGCGCTGCTTTCCGACAACTAGAGCAGTAGAGCCACGCGCCTTGGCCATCGATTTTTTGACCGCATTTATCCCCACTCTCTAATACATTCTGACAACGCTGGTCAACAGGCTTTTCCCGCACCATCGTGAAGGCCTCCAAGCTTCGGATGGCCCTCTTGCCTTCATGACACGGAGGGCATGTATCTTTGGTGAGAATTGTAAATCCGAGTCTGTTATACGTCGATGTTTGGCGATTATAAGTTGTGGAGGTTAGTCTTGTTCAGGGGGAGAGGGGTAAACCTGCTTCGGGTGCTTCCTTGATGGTAATCTGCCTTGTTCCTTGCGCTCCTTGTAGCGCCTTCTCCTCTGCTCGTTTACTTTATCCCTGTTGGCTTTCTTGTAGGCGAGGCTAGACTCTAATTGTTTCTTGCGATACTTTTCCCAAGCAAGAGGATCATCAAGTGTCCTTGGACGCCCCCGTGGTCGTTTTGGCGGTGTCTCGGTATCTGGCTGAAGCTCTTGCCTACTGATGGTTTTGTGACCCCCATCTGCCGGTCTCTCGGGCGGCGGCTTGGCGCGCTCGGATAAATTGAGTGGTATCCCACGTGCGCCGTTGCCCCCCTCGTGGGGGACATGCTGCGGCTCTAGGATGGGAAGAGGTTGGTTAGGCTGTCGTTCTACCATATCTGTGCCAACCTCCCGCTCTAGCGGGAACCTGCAGCAACACCTATATCAAAACGGCCTATCAAAAGTCAAGGTCGTCATTCAGCTTCGCATCTCTCCATGAACGAGACGACATGGCTCCGTGGTAAGGAAATCTTGTGCGTCAGCACTCTCAACAACCCAGGCACACGGCAAGGAAGGGTCAGGGAGGGAATTGCCGTGTGACGGTCAACCTGCGCTCAGGCTCCCCCAGGCGTCCGGGAATAGCGTAGACCAGGCCAGACCTGAGGACTGCAAGCACACAATCGGTGGGGAGTCGGCCGCGAAGCGGCAGCGGAGAGCCTCAAGCGGCGGCCGACTCCCCACCGAGAAAGGTAACGTCAGCCTGAGCGCGAATGGTGAGGGAACACAACGCCTTCCCTCCCTGTATACACCCTCCGTTGTGTTCCCTGTCCGGCGGTACGCACTAGTTCCCCATGCGTGTGACAACGGTATGTATTAGGTGCGCGTTGCGGCACTCTCCGCAACACCGTTGGCAAACAGTTGGCATCACGGTTGCCACACTGCCTCACAGATCGGCGCAGAGAGCCCTGCCTGCCATTTGTGTCGGAGTCGTGGCAATACTGTCGCATCTCCCCCTTCCCCTGCCGGTGGCTGCCTTGCCTCCGGTTCGCCGTTCTGCTCACACTCCGGCAACGCTCTCTAGGGAAGAATTTTTGCACCACGACAAAAATAATTGAGCTTCCTGGAAGGAGCGGGCTTGTCCCGCGACTGGAAGGAAGATGCCGCCGGCAGGCAAAACAACCAGACCTGCACAATTGCTGTTTTTTGGGTTGACGATTGGGTGTAGAGTGCGTGGCATGTGGCGAGTACGTCAGCATTGGGGTGCTGGCACGCTCGACTTCGCTCACAAACCCTGGTTAGGAGGGTCTGTCACATGCCACGCCCAAGTGTAGCCTCGTCCCGCTCCCGTGTCTACCGGCACACGGTCAAACGCCAGCTGGAAGCCTCCCTCACCTTGCCCCAGATTCAAAAACATGGGTTCACCCATCCCGCCAATGGGTATTTCTTGATGCTCCCACGGGAATACGATGTCGTGGCTGCACTCGAAAGTAAAGCGGTTGCCGTGGTGGTTTTAGCCGTTCTGCGCCGCACCATTGGGGTTCCTGGCACTGGCCCACGTGATCGCGGCCAGTGGGTAAAAATTTCTATCCATGCGCTGGCTGATGCGACACTGCTGTCCTTTAGTAAGGCCCAGGCTGGGCTCAAAGAAGCCCTGAAGAAAGGCTATCTGCAAAGACGCAAAGCTGGGCGCACGTATGAGTATTCGGTACGCTGGCGCGGGGTCCAGAACTAGGCCATTCTGTTCCTGTGGAAAACTATAGAACTAATGGTACTAATCTGTTACCCAGATGTTACCCAAAACGGGTAACACGATGTTACCCAAAACGGGTAACACAATTCTTAAGAAGGTACCACAGAGAAGAGAAAGGCCGAAAATGGCAAAATTGCCCAGGGACAATCCAAAAACCAGGGAAGGAAACGACCTTCCGGTATAAACGGAAGGCAGGCGCATATAAGAAGGGCTCGCAGAGGCCGCCAGATGGCCTGCGAGCGCGGGAACGGATGGGAGAGGCACCAATGTCTGGTACGTTGCTGAAAATCGCTTCCAAGGGCTGTGACGCGCCTCTGGCGGGTGGCTAATGAAAGTCATCCAGGTCGATGGGGAAGCGAAGGCCGTTGTCCCTGCTCCATTCCCTGGTGGTACTCCCTGCCCCGGGACTGCCGCCGCCGGAAGGTGGTGCGGTGGGAAACGTGATGTCGGGAACGGGCGGCAGCTCTTTCACCGGTGGCGGCTCCAGCTCTGTCCGCGTTCGAAGAACGGGAAAGTCCCAGTGGGCAAAGCGCTTGCCCCGGCCAGGCTTGAGGTTTTTGAACAGGAACAGGACGTCTGTCGCCCCCAGTTCCATGACCTCCCTGGCCGTCATCACGGACACGGCTGTTTCTGCCCGTCCCTCGCTGGCAACGTGCCCCTCGCGGATGGTCTCGGAATGGGAGTAGGCGGAGCGGTAGCCGATGGTCTCGGAAATGTGTTTGGCGGTCTCAGGATCATCCTGCTGGAAGAAGAGTTTGGCGCTCATCGCGTTGCGGATGGTGCGCGCGTTGTGCGCCCGGTAGAGTCCGTCAAGCTGGGCGAGGTCTTGGAGCGCGAGCCAGAGGGAAATGCCCCGGCCGGCGGCGGTCGCGGCGTACTCCGGCAAGGAGGGAAACCCCACCGTCCCTGCCTCATCGAGAATCATCAGGACAGGGCGGCAGTGCTGCCTGCCCCGCTGCGCAAACGTGTCAAACATCTCGCTCGCGAGAGACTCCAGCACCAGGCGTATCAGGGACGCTTTGGCTTTGAGCTGGCGCTCGGGAATCCGCAGATACACGGAGACCGGTCTGTCTCCTGCGATAAGGTCTTCGCCCGTGAAATCGGAGCCCGCAAAACAGCGCACCACCTGCTCGGTCAGAAGCGGATACATCCGCGCCCCTGAGGATTGCCAGGAATTGGCGAAAAATCGGTTCTCCCGGTAATCACGCTCCTCCTCGTACTCGCCGTCCAGCATCTCCTGGGCGATCGTCGGCGAGATGGTGTGCACGGCTTTGGCTGCCGGATTGATACCAAGCCGCGACAGGGAGCGGGTGAAGGGCAGCAGGCGGTAGCGTGTGCCCATCTTGCGGTTGAGCGCAAGGCACGCCTGCCACTTCAGGACTTCCAGTTTGATCCCCCACTCGGTAAAGGAGCGTCCCTCGCCCTCTTTGGGGTCAAAGAGCAAATTTTTGGCGGCCTCGTAGAGCGCGTCTTCACTGGTGACGGAGCCGAGGGGGTCGTACTGGTGTCCCAGGCCTCTGGGGTCTAGAACAAAGACCGGCCCCAGGGTTGCCCGGTACCCGGCGGTTTGCTCGTAGAGCTCGCCCTTGATGTCCACGATAATCAGGCTCTGCGGCCAGGTCAAAATTTGACTCACAGCCAGCACGCTCTTGCCTGAACGGGGGGGCGCGACGACCAGCAGGTGACCCAGTTCCCGCCGCTCTCGGGAGGGCGCAACCCGATAGATGCCGCCCAGGTGGGTTCTGCCAAGCAGCAGGGCGGTCTCATCGAGGGTGTGGGTGGTAAGCGATGTAAGTTCATGGGCACGGGCAAAGCGGGCTGAATGGAGTTCGCCCGCGCTGCCCCGCCAGCTCGCCAGTTGATTAAAAATAATGTTGAGTCTATCCAGGGTGCTGTTCATATCGGTTAGTCAAGCGTCAGTCCTAACGCGCGCTCCGGCCCCCGTTCCCAGCGCAGCCTGGGTGGTGGCAGCTGCCTATGCAGCTCGTAGGGCTTGTCACGGCGAAGGAGACGCCCGTCCCGCAGACAGCGGTAGCCTGAGGCATTGAAGGGCAGCGCCCGGTACTCGCCGCAGAGCGGACAGGTGTAGCTTTCGAGCGGCCGGGGCTGGCGGTAGAAGCGGCCTCGGCGGATGTCTCGCCGCTGAAAGGGGAACGGCGGCCGGTAGGAGGCAGAGCGCTCCTGAAGATACGCCAGGCGGCGGACGCGGTCTCTGAACCGGCGCTGGGTGAGGGCGCGGTTTCTGGCGTGGGCGCGAAGGGAGGCAAAGTCAGCTCTGGTAAGCCTGCGGCCGTTGAGGATGACCAGCGTATGCACATGCCGGTGGGGCGAGTGGTCTTCGTGCACAGCGGCCACAAACTGGATGGATTTCCCGTAGCGCGCTTCGAGTTTGAGCATCGTGGCAATAGTCAAGGCTCTGAGATCAAGGTCTTTGTAGCTGTCCTCGCGTCTCGGATCAGGGCTCACAATAATGCGGTAGTAATACCGGCCTTTTTCTGGTGCGCCGTCAATCATCCGGTAGGCGGTCTCTTTGGCAAGCGCGCCCTCAAAGCCGAAGAGGTCGCGGGTGATCTTGTTGCCCTCACGGTCGCGCCGGTGCGTGATGTAGCGGATGGTGGCTTTGGCCCGCGCCCGATCCCCTTCCCCGCGTTTCACGTAGTTGGCTTTGACAATCAGACGTTTCTTCCTCCTCTCCCCTGCTCCTCGTCAGAGCGCAGCCACTTCTCAACCACCCCGTCGATAAAGTCGGCAAGGTCGGGCTCCATGCGGGAGAAGCGGCCCTTGGTCTGCCGCTGCGCATCCTGCACAATGTCTTTGAGCATCGCCTCGGTCATGCCTTTCTGCAGCCCCAGGGTGTTCATGGTGAGAGCCTTGAGCTGTCCGACGTCATAGAGGAGCCACACGAGAAACCGCAGGAGGCGCTTTCCCAAACGCCGGTAGTCGCGCCCGAGGCTCTCCCGCAGCGACTCCATATCAAGCGCCGACTCAAGATCCCCGTCCTCAGCGCTCAGACCCTTAATCACGATGCGCCGAAGCGCCTTGGATTGGCTCAGGTTCTTGGCGCGGGCGAGCTTACGCACTTTGAAGACTATGGGGTCTTCTACCCAGGTCGCGAGTTGGCTCAGCCTCCGGTGTCTGGAGCGCTTTTGTGAACGAGGAGTTTTGCTGTTCGAGGGGGACGTACGCGACGGGTCGGAATCCATCACAGGCCGGTCTGAGGCATTATGTACGCGCGTTTCGGCGTACTTATCTGGCCTTACACCCCCGTGGGCTTCCCCTGTTTTTGTGCCTTTGGATTGGCTTTGAAAGATATTTTGCTCATGCGAGTCCAGGAAGGCAGTTTTCATAGGGTTTCATCTTACCCGGCAAGACCTCTACTCTGTGTAGGGACTGAGTAAAAAATACGTGAGAAACAGTCCGCTATCCTATAGGCTGAAAATCGCCGTTTTTTCAAACACAGCCTCCCCTACCTAAGGAGAGGCTCTCCCCGGTCTCTCTACTTCCCTACTCCTTCCTTAGAAGAATGGGTCGCTCCGCACCAGCACGAGTAAGAGTTTCTTTTTTTCCTGCTAGGATCAGTCTGCCGCCATGTCTACGGGTAGCAGGAAAACAAGTCTTGTATCTGCATATGGCTCGGCCAGTCCCTTCTTTACACCGTGTTGCCTAGTGTCGTTGCCCTGAGTAAATCAGGGTATCCGCTAAGCGGTAGCAGACTCGCGCGTGAGACAGGCGCATGCCGGTTTGACGGCATGCTTCGGGGGATTGACCCCTTTGCCCTTACCCTGGGCTTGTCTAGGCCGATACGCGAAAAGAAAAGAGGGGAGAAAGATGAATTGAGCGGTAATGAGACTGGGTATGGTGTAGTGTGATGTGTTTGTCGTGACCATATGAAATCTACGGTCTTGACAGTCTTAGGAGAATTTAGTATGCTCTTGATGCTTACGTCAAAAGCGGTGAATGAATGATTCCTAAGATTGTTCGTTGACCGTTTTTTTGTTGCCTTTCTCCCCTAATCTACTACACCCCACAGGACAAGTCAATCTTACTGTCCGAGAGGTCATCACTGTAGGAGAAGTAGACGAGTGTGAGAGGTGTGAGATGTCGGAGAAGTAGGAGAACTATTCGCCTTCGACGCTCATGCCTGATTTGGCCTGGATGATGTCTCGGAGGGCTGGCAAATGATCCAACCCGTATTCCAGAATAGTTTCAATAAACACCGATTTACTGACTGTGTGCGGGTATAATTGGTGGCTGAATTCCTTGTAGTCTTTATCCAGCCGTTGAGCGATTTCAGTATCTAAATAGTAACTCCTCCGCTCCCGCTGCTTTGGCGAGGTCTTTTGTCGCCCCGTCTGCGGCTTAAATCGTTCGCTGAGTTTCGCAATGCGCGTTTTTCGATCATCCATGGTAGACCCTCCTCGTTATGCCTTGCTGAGTTGTTCGGTAATAAAGGTTGCTAATTCAGTGTACACTCTTTTGAGCTCATGCGCGTCTTGCGCTTTGACGGTGTTTGGCGGCTCAAAGGAGAAAATGGAGCGGCCTTTATCATAGGCTTCCTGGAGGACAACGCGCTTTTTAATTTCAAAGGGTGTCACCACGGGAATATTGGTCCGCAAGTCCGACAGGATCCGCCTGGACAAGGCAGAATCCTGCACCAGATTGGGCACAACGGCAAGCACCGCCACCTGGATTTTTAAGCCGTGCTCAACGCTTTCAATCTGGTCAAACAACAGGTCGAGCGCGCGCACCGATGACGTTTCTGCCTGAATGGGGACGACTGCCCGACGGGCGGCGTTGAGGGCATTATCCGTGAGGTTGCCCAAATTCGGGGGGCAATCAATAAGCACAAAGTCATAGGGCTGACTGAGCTCCTCCAGCAGTTCCCGCAGCTTGTGTTCCCGATTTCTCGTCATGAAGAGCTTTTGTTCAATGAGTACCATTTGGTAGTTGGAGGGAATAATGGCAAATTTTTCGTGCGGAATATGGTGAATGAGGTGCTTGCCCTCGCCCTTGTGGTCAGTGAGAGCTTCATACAGCGTATGCGTCTCTTTGAGGTACAAATCCTTGACCCCAACGCCTTCGGTTAAATGCCCTTGCGGGTCAAGGTCAATGAGGAGTACGTTCCGGCCTTCATCCGCCAGTGCAGCGCCCAGGTTGATGGTTAACGCGGTCTTGCCGACCCCCCCCTTCTGATTACAGATGGCAATAATCTGGCTCATACAATACGCGCACCACGCTCTATGTGTGACATGTATGATACATCATACATGTCTGAGACGGGACTTGTCAATACCGCAGGTCGTGCTGTTTGGGGAGAGGGGAGAACTCAGACCAGTATGACATCTCAATAATGGAAGAGAAGTAGGAAGCGTCAGTCTTGTGTGAGATGTTGGAGAAGTAGGACAGGTAGGAGATGTATGAGTAATCGGAACTATCCAAGCCTGAGGAGTTGTCTGACCGGTGGCGGCGCAGCAGGGGAGTGACGCAAGGGATAGTGAGCTAGCCCACTGAATTTGCCCGGATGCTTCTGCTACAGTACCAGCACACTGAAACCAACAAGTATGCTCCCTATGGACGCAGTTGACGAGATACGTATTCACCAGGAGATCGCAGCCAACGCGTTTTTCCAGGATGTTTTGCTGTTTTTACAGGAGGCAGGCCGCGACCCCTTTCGCCTGACCGATACGGGCAACCTGCGGCTGGCAGAGATTCACTACCTTGGGGAGCATTTCCACCAGGATATCTATCACCGGCATCTTGACGGCGAGCGATGGTCTGTGCGCTCAGAGGCGGAGGTGCCCCCGCTTAAGCGGATACGTCTCCTTGTCGAGCATATGCGCTTGACGGCGATCTCCCGCCGGAGGCTCGGGCTGTCCCTTAGCGGCAAGGACTTGCTGGCCAGGCCCCCCCAAGAACAGTTTGAAACGCTGACGCTCTGGTACTTACAACGCTACGATTGGGGCGAGTGGTATACTTACCGCGCTAAGCTTGCCAGAACTCTCCAGCAGGCGCAGCACTTCCTGTGGCGGTATTTTCTCTACCGCCAAGACACCCGGATTGCATTTTCCCAGTTCCTCGCCGGCCTTCGCGGGTACTTTGGGCTGGATGCACTCATTAACGACCCCTCGTCCTCCTTCGATGATGTGCTGTGGGCGGTACAAGGGATAGTCATCCAAGACCTGCGCTTGTTTGGGCTGCTCTCTGTCGAGAGCCACACATACGGGAACTTTCGCACCGATGAGGCTATTTACTCTTTTCAGCCAACAGCCTTGGGTGTCCATATTTTTGAGCTCGCGCTGAGGGCACCGGCAGCAGAAATCAGCTTATAACAGGCGCATATTGTCAATTGAAGAAATAATAGCCGACCAGGAGAAGATACGCAGCACTCCAGAGCACGATTCGCGTCATCCAATGCCAGGGGGTATGGTGAGCGAACTACTGATCAAGCCATTTTAAAATGCGCATATTCTTATCATACTCCAAATAAATCAAAGTAATCTTCACCTCTTTCTCACCACAGTAAATAGAGATCAGCACTGAGATCATCAACAGAACATGAGGTTGTAATTGCATACTAGAACTGGAGGAATTATGCTGTTATAATTCTACTTACCAGTCGTATGTTACATGTCCCGTTATATCCTACCAACAAACCCACCAAGACCAAGAAAAGTACTGACCCCTCCAAGAAAACCTCTTATTATTCCCGCTCTCAACTGAGGTTAGGAAACGAAGGTTTTTACAAAGCCTCACTACCCCTGGTGGCAAAAATAAATATAAACGCTATATAGCATCCCCCCTGAGGTACGCGGGTGGTAAAACACTCGCAGTGGGTTTGATTGTTGAGCTCATACCCGCCACCATTAAGCGTCTCATTTCACCTTTTATCGGTGGAGCCTCTGTTGAAGTCGCTGTGGCCAATGAACTCGATATTCCAGTGCTGGGTTTTGATATCTTTGATATTTTAATCAATTATTGGGATGTGCAGCTGCGCAATCCAGAGGCGTTATATAAGCAGCTTGGCAAATTCCAACCGACCAGAGAAGGCTTTAAAGAGGTCAAAGAAACGCTCAAATTACACTGGACGCAGAAGCAAAAGCTGAAAAAGCTTGATTTAGCTGCGTATTACTTTTTCAATAGCAACACCTCCTACGGTCCTCACTTCTTAGGCTGGCCTTCCAGTGTGTACCTTCAAGAAGTCAGATACCAGAAGATGATCGAAAAAGTACGCAATTTCAGAGCACCAAAGCTTCAAGTAGGCTGTGAATCCTTTGAGCATATCATACAGAAATATACCAGCGACTTCCTATATTGTGACCCGCCGTACTATTTGGATGGTGACAGTAAAACCTTCATCGGCATGTATCCACACCGGAATTTTCCGATCCATCATAAAGGATTTAAGCACGAACTACTTCGCGACCAACTAAAAGCGCACAAAGGAGGCTTTATCTTATCTTATAACGACTGTTCAACGATCAGAGAGTGGTATAAGGACTTTAATATGATTGCCCCGAAATGGCAGTATACCTTTAGTCAGGGAGACACCAGAATTGGTGAAAATAGGTTGAGAAATAACAACGGCTCGCACATTAAAAAGTCGCACGAATTACTCATATGGAGCCTACCAAAACCCTAGAAAGGATTAAACGGGCATTAACGACAGAAATGGCCAGAATTGTTCGACAACGAGGCCATAATGATGCTACAGAATTTGCGCTGGCGATTGGTTTGATCCACGGCTATAAAAATGATCCCCATGCTAAAAAGGATGTGATCGATCCCTCAGGGGATGCGCATTCTGTCAAAAGTGGCGAGAAGAAGTGGCAGATTTTTCTGTATAGGTACTCGCGGTTTCACACGGACGATGCGTTTACCGTAATGAATGGCCTCGGCGCGCTCCTCCTGCAATGTATAGACGCATTTCCGAAAACATTTGCAGAGTATGAGCGAGAAAAGAATGCC
Organism: Candidatus Entotheonellaceae bacterium; assembly: GCA_048594805.1. Lineage (GTDB taxonomy): Bacteria > Tectomicrobia > Entotheonellia > Entotheonellales > Entotheonellaceae > SXND01. Next base: position 12,174 of record JBMDXC010000286.1, read on the forward strand.
GCGAAAGAGCGCCTGCGCATACCCATGCGGTGCATAGCCGAAAAGTTGCAAGACAAGGCACGATTACGAGCATTTTTAAACAAGTCGCTGTTTAACGGCGGGGAGGTGAATTATCTTACAGTGAAGCATGAGGGGAAATTTCATGTCTTTCTCAATAAAGATGTGATCGAGGTGTTTGGGATTAATCTCGAAGTCTGTAATTCAAGAGCCATAACGCTTGATCAAAAGCCTGAGCAAAAAGTCTTATTGCGCTATAACGGCCTTAATGTAGGGGAGTTGGAAATGAGAAATGAGAGCGCTATTCATTATCGAGAGATACGCTTTAATATGATTAAACCGAAAGTCATGAGTCTTCTCTTTGCGAAAATACCAAAAACCAGCGAGTATAATAACCTGGTGTATGTCTATGGGAATGCATCCAAAAGCTTTGGGCGATGGAGGAAACAAGCGCGTGCGGCATAAATACATTCGCCTTTGTCCTCTAGCTGGTTAGAACACTACCCGCCTCCTTGTACACTTCTCCGGACGTTCTGAGGCGTGTTATTCCCCAGGATGTCCAAATCTGGCCAAAACATCCTTTACACCAGTGCGGAATTAAATCGACTGTATTCGGTATAGCTCGTTTCGATGAGCAACCAAGCGGCGTAGAGGCAAAACGGGCCTGCAACATGTGAGAGGGCAAGTATTGATATTGAAGG
>JBMDXC010000287.1:0-12999 GCA_048594805.1 Candidatus Entotheonellaceae bacterium
GTTCTGCCACGCCGGTACCTGTACGTCATCGGCGACGAAGAAGTTATACATGTGCCGTGAGATGAATCTGGCAGTGGCCGGCTGCTTGACAATGATGTTGATAATGTCCTCGCCGTTCCAGTTGCCCGTCTCACCCAGGAAGGTCTTCACGCCATCATCATGGTCAGCCGGGTTGTAGATGAAGCGGGCGGGATAGACCCCATAGGGATAGCGGGGAATGGGCGTGCTGATGGTCCAGCCCGTGAAGGCGCGGGCACACTCTTTGACGTCATCCTCCGTGTAGTTGGGATGCCCGTCCATCCCTACTCCCATCGAGAACAGCTCCAGGAGCTCACGGCCGTAGTTCTCGTTGATGGCGCCCTTGTGGCTCATGCAGTTGTCCAGATAGAAGATCATGCCCGGGTCTCTGGAGATCTCCAGCAAGATGTCCCGGAAGCTGCCGAGGCCATAGTTGCGGAACATATCAAACTCGATTTGCTGTTGTTTGGCGTGCTGAATCTTGGAGGAGCCGGTGCATAAAATGCTGTGCCAGAAGAGGGCGATCTTCTCTTCCAGCGGGCGCTTGGAGTTGATCATGCGCCAGGCCCAGTAGTTGGGACCACCGGCGATCATCCCCTGCCATTCGGCAAAGTAGCGTTCCAGAACATCCATATCGATACCATCCGGTTGGTCTTCGGGATGCAGAAGCTCCTCGACTGTCGCCTCGTATCCCTTGGCGGCCCGTGCCTCTAACTCCTCGTAAGGCGCGCCAAAACCGGCACGACGCATCAGGTGAGCCATCAGAGCAATATCGTTCTCTGCCATACGCTATCCCTCCATACAGCGGTCATTTCTGGCACTCTCTTCGACCTATCTTCGCGCAACACGGTCAGGCAATCCCTCTCTCCTCCCTTCGATCACGGTGCCATGCCTCATGCACCGCTCTTCATGTGAGAGGTGCATTCCAGGCTTCCCACAGTGCATTGACCCCAGCGAGACAGCGCCGCGCCAACTCCTCATCGCGGGCCGGGTCACCGACGTCAAGCCAGGTGAGAACAGCATTCCAGATGTGCGACACTGCCACCTGGGCAGCCCAGCGATGGAAGAGCGGGTCGCCGTGCTGGCGATGCTGCAACACCCAATTGATCCAGCGGCTGCGGATGTCGTGAGCATAGTCAGCAAACTCGGGCTCGCGGGCCGCGTGTACCAGGAGCAGACGGAGCGCATCAGGATGGGCGCGACCGACAGCGAGCAACGCACGGATGCCCGCTCCCGACCCGGCCTCCTGCCGCACCCGGGCCAATTCGGCCTTCATACGCTCTCTGGTGCCCTCGAGGACGGCGCGGTAGAGCTCTTCCTTCGAGGCAAAGTGCCGGTAGACAATTTCCTTCGTGATGCCGGAGGCCGCAGCCACCTCCTCCATCGCAGTGCTGGCAAACCCTTTGGTGGCAAAGGCAGTCGCAGCACCCTGGAGAATCGCTGCGTGGCGCTGCGCACGCGACAAAAGCTTACGGGGAGCGTGAGCCACACAGCCTCCTGAGCATGGACTTTACACCTGTCGTTTCTGCAGTGTAGACTAGAGCGTCAACAAAGAAAAGCAAAAAATTTCACCTTTATAAAGAGGTAACAATACAGATCATGCAAGAACGTGGTACGCATGTATGGCACTACGCATAGGACGTATCCCTTATCTCAATACTGAGCCTTTTTACTTTGCTATGGCACGTCGTGGTATGGCGTTCTACGAGTGCGTGCCTGGCGCTGTCGCCGTCGCGGCAACAAACGGCGCGATTGACGCCGGGCCAGTGCCACTGGTGGATTGTGATCGCTTGCAAGACCACTTTGAGCCGGTGGCGGGGTTTTGTGTCGCTAGCATGCAGCGCGCTGGCAGTAGCCTTCTGTACTCCACCAAGCCCATCACCGCCCTCGCTGGGGCGCACATCGGTGTGACCGACGAGGCCGCCACCGCGCTGCGGCTCCTGCAGGTCCTGCTGCGCCTGAAGTACCAGGTACAGCCGGTGGTCTATGGGCCACTCCAGGCAGCGCACGACGCCTTCCTCCTCATTGGCAATCAAGCTCTCCGCCAGCGTAGGGGAGCGCCAGGCTTCCCCTATATCTTCGACCTGGGAGCCGAATGGCACGCCTGGACCGGGCTGCCGTTTGTGTTCGCGCGCTGGATGGTGCGGAAGGAAGTAGCGCCCAGAGACAAAGCGCTGCTCGAGGAGACGCTCTACGTCGGCCTGGAAGATGGGGTCGAGGCCCTGTACCAGGTCGCAGAGCCACGCGAAGATCTGCTCATGCTGCCGCGCCATATTGTCACGTATATTCAGGGCTTTCGTTACTATATAGGGAAGTCAGAACAGCAGGCCATCGACCAGTTTCAGCGCTACCTGCACCAGCTCGAAGGCTGAGGTGTCGCATGAGCTACAAAAAATACCCGTCGACTGCTCGGGCAGCCGGCGGGCTTCACTGCCCCTACCGTACCTGCATAATCACTAACGACAACAAGTGAGATGATGAAGGGGAAGCTGCACTCGATCAGCGAAGTGCGGCCTGTGTTTGCAGGGAGAGCTTCAGGACGCCACGCTCCTGCACAAAGCAGAGTTTGTCTTCGCGGGCGAGCCACCCGACCCCCATCAGCAGGAGGCGTTCAGGAAGAGTCGTCCCGCGCTGGAGTTGAGGCAACGTCGCCTCGCCATGCTCTGCAAGATACTGCCAAATCCGGCCTGCGGCCTCGCCAATCTGTGCATCCATCGCGTCCTCCTTCCCACCACAAGAGAGGTTACATCGTCAACGAGCGTATTATACATGCCTCACCGCGCAAAAGCGAGAAAAATTATTGCAGCTTGCAATTAGAGGGGTATGGGCGTCGCAACAGACTGTTTGGAGAGGAGAGAAGTCTGTACGGGCTCAGGGACAGAGAGGCTGGGAGCGACACTCAGGTGACCTTACCCATCCCTTGTTGGGCGCCCGGCCCATTGAGACTGTCACGCGAGCTTTTAAACGAGCCAGAAAGAGCAGCAGGATGCGCTGGCATATGGTGCCTCGATGCGCAATGTTCAGGCGCGGTGGCACCGAGTGCTTGCCAAGGCGGGAGTCGGGGATTATGATGTCCTTGACTTGCGCTGCCTGGCAGCGCCAACACGGGCACAGTACGGACGCGGACAAAAACGCGGAGGAGGGCATCATGATTACAGGCCTGGGGCATATAGGGATTATCTGCGATGATTTCATGAAGATGCGGGACTTTTACACCCGTGTCATTGGCCTTACCGTCACCGACGAAGACCCGGAGCGCGGCAGTTGTTTCTTAAGTGCCGATCCCGAGCACGAGCACCACGAGTTAAACCTGGGGCAGGCGCGCGGCGCGAATCACCCGGATGGCCCCAGGCCAAAGACCCAGGGGCTAGGACAGGTGTCCTTTATCGTGCCAGGTATGGACGACTTGCGGACCTTGTATCATCGGTTCCAGGCAGAAGGCACGCGGATTCTCCGGACAGTCACCCACGGCATCTCGGTAAGCATCTACTTCCTTGACCCTGAAGACAACGTGGGTGAGGTGTATTACAAGACGGGGTACAACGTCCGCCAAGGCTTTAGTCGGCCCATTGATTTTGAGAAGCAGTCCGATGAGGAGATCCTGGCGTTTTCCAAATCCTTCGAAGCGACGATTGGCCCCTTCCAGGGTGCGAAGCTCCCTGTGGGACAGGCCAGTTAGCCATGGACGACCCGCAAGAGCCTGTGCAGTGCACCCAGCATGCACGGGGTGAGATCAAGGTATTCTGGTAGCGCCTCCTCGGCACGGGCGAGCACCTCGACGTCGTCATGGAGGCGTCTATGGACTCAGGAACACAACATCAGTCTCCACAGGACTTCCTGGTCATTGCGCATCGGGGCGCGTCGTCCTATGCTCCAGAGAATACCATAGCGGCCTTTGACCTGGCGCTCCAGATGGGAGCCCGCCATCTGGAACTCGACGTACACCTGACCCATGACGATTACCTCGTCGTGATCCATGACGATACCGTGGACCGCACGACGAACGGGACTGTTCCAGTGGCAAGCCAGACGCTTGTGGCACTCCAGGGACTTGACGCTGGTGCCTGGTTTGGAGAGGCCTTTGCGGGGGCGCGTATCCCCCCACTTGCCGAGGTGTTGACGCGCTATCAAGGACGAGCGCACCTCCATATCGAACTCAAAGGGCTCCCAACGCACCTGCCCCAGCGGACGGTCGACCTGGTGCAGGCTCATGGCATGGCACAGCACGTCACCTTCACGTCGTTCCAGCATGCGCATCTGCAGACGATGCGGGCTTATGCTCCCGAGTTGCCCACAGGCTGGCTGGTGGGGGAGATCAGCGATGCCGTTATCGCGCAAGCGCATACCCTGGAATGCGCGCAGCTCTGTCCACGCGCGTCACAGGTGACGCCTGCGCTCGTCCAACGCCTGCATGCTGAGGGTTTTCGAGTGCGCGCTTGGGGCGTGGCGAATGATGCACTGATGCGTCAGGTCGTGGAGGCTGGCGCTGATGGCATGACGGTGAATTTCCCCGATAGACTCCTCGCCTATATGGCAGGTCATGAAAGTTTGTCCGCGTAGGGCGCGTCTTGCAGCCCTTCACCACATTTACAGCGGGTACAACAGCCAGCCGCACCGGCCGGTATTGCGGACTCTGAACAGGTGCCCGCCACCGGTGGTGACGTAGAGCGTACTCAGGTCAGCATCCCCAAAGGTACAGTTTGTCGGCCGATCCACCGGGACCGGGTGCGTCTCGAGCACGCGGCCCGACGGAGCAAAGACGTAGATCATGGGGCCCGGTCCGGCCTCGCGCCAGCCGGCGCAGGCAATGATGTTGCCCTCTATGTCCAGACACATGCCGTCGACACCCCGCTGCACCCCACGGGCATCCTGTCCAAAGGTATGCAGCACCGTATAGGCTCCGAGCGTGTCATCGTCTCGCAGCGGGTAGGCCCGTAGTTCCCGCGTGCCATCATAATCGCTCTGGGCCACATACAAGGTGCGCTCATCCTGCGACAACAGGATGCCGTTGGGCGAGGTGGTGTCAAAGGTCATACGCTGGAGCGTCCAGTTCCCGCCGGGCTGCGGGTCCAACCGCAGGACCGAGGCATGGTCCAGTTCTCGTTCCTCCACCGGACGACCACGGCCAAAGGGGTCAGTGAACCAGATACGGCCTTTGCGGTCGATCGCCAGGTCATTGGGTCGGTTGTGCCGGCGCCCATCCAGCCGGTTGGACAATGGCGCCATGTTGCCGTCAGGCTCAAAGCGGGTGATGCAATGCTGCCCGGACTGGCACCCGTAGAGGCGCCCCTGCGCATCGAACATCAGGCCGTTGGTGGAGTGCGTCCCAGTGCGGAACTCCGTACACGTGCCGGTGTGGGGATCGTACCGCATGATGCGGTTCCCCGGGATATGGGTGAACAGCAGGGCCTGGCCGTCCCAGGCTGGTCCTTCTGTGGTGCCACCATAGGGGCCAGCGAGCAGTTCGAATGTCCAATCCATAGTGTCTCTCCTTCATGATTGCGCACGTAGGCCACGGATATCGGCATCCCGGACAGTTTCCCACATTCGCACCGCGCCAGGCAAGCCGGCATATCCTCTTGACATGAGCACTGTTTGGCGCGATGATAGGGCTGATCCTACATGAACGTAACGGCATGGGCTGCGCGATCAGCGCTAGGCTAAGCGCAGCAGAGGAGCATGACAATGGCGCATTCCGCTCTCAACTATGACCCCACACGGCGTTACGATTTCAAGGTCGAGGATGTCGAGTACCGTCGCGACAGCGACCAATCCTGGCTCGCTATGGTGTACCAGCCGCAGGGTAACGGACCGTTCCCAGCGCTGCTCGACATCCATGGCGGTGCCTGGAATAACGGCGATCGTACAAACAACCCGGCAATCGCCGAAGGGCTTGCAGCCAGCGGCGTAGTCGTCGTCTCCATCGACTTCCGCTGCGGGGGCAAGTATCCCTATCCATCATCACTCGCTGACATCAACTACGCCACGCGCTGGCTGAAAGTGCACTCCGCGGACTTCAACGCCGATGCAGCGACGGTCGGTGGGTTGGGTGTCTCCAGCGGTGGGCACCTCATCCTGCTCAGCGCCATGCGGCCCTTCGATTCCCGCTACACTGCCCTGCCGCTCGCCGGGACAAATGGGGTCGATGGTACCCTGGCCTATGCGATTTCGTGCTGGGGCGTCCTGGATCCCCTCGGCCGCTATCGTATGGCGGAGGCCATTGGCAACAAGGACTTGATGGCCAATCATGAGCGCTATTTCCTGACTACAGACGCCATGCAGGAAAGCAACATCATCCATATCCTGCAGAGCGGTGAGAAAGTCGAGCTGCCCCCGGCTCTGTTGATTCAGGGCACGGCCGATAAGGGTGTCCCGCAGGGCATGGTTGAGAAGGTCGCGGAGCTGTATCGCACCGCGGGAGGGGACGTGGAGCTGGCGCTGTTCCAGGATATGCCACATGGTATTGCGGGTTGGACGGCGTCAGAGGTGAAGAACATGATTGAGCGCACGAAGAGTTTCATTGCGCAGCATCTCGCCGCGGCCGTGGCGCGCTAGGGGAGTGGTGAAGCGGGGAGGCACGGCTCCAGTGCCTCCCACACTCCTACTGGCTCAGGGCTCTCCAAAGGCTTTGATAGCGTTGTCCCAGAGGATCTTCTGCATGAGATCAGAGTTCACCTCTGGCCAGCTCAGCGCCAGGTCAACGGACCCGGGGAAGCGGCTCTCGGGGTGTGGATAGTCGGTGCTGAACATGAGCAGGTGATCACCGAGGTAATCCGAGACCAGCTTGACCATTTTGCCACCCTCGTGCAGGACAATCGAGGCAAAGAAGCGGCCACCAGTCGTATATGCCAGCATGCTGTGCTGCAGCCCTTCGGCCACAAAGCCCATGTAGTGCGCCTGGTCCTCCATGCGCATAGCCCAGAATGGGAGCCAGCCAAAGCCAGATTCTAGGACTGCAAAGCGCAGGTTGGGATAGCGGTCCATGAGACCAGCGCCAAAGAATGCGCCCATGGCTCGCATTGCGCCCCAGGGATGCGAAGCGGTGCGTCCCAGGAAGGGGTTGCGCCAGAGGTCGCGGTAGCCCGGGTAGCCTTCAGAGAAGCTGTGATGGATGAAACACAGTCCCTCTGCGTCTATCGCCTGCCAGATCGGATGCAGGTCAGGATGGTCCAGCGGATAGTCAAGCGGCAGGCTCAGGTACACACCAACGGCCCATGTTGAGTGACTCCAGCGCTTGATCTCCTCCACTGACTCCTTGATGTAATTGGCGTTAACGCCGATCATCGACTTGAGCCGATGCGGGTATTTGCTGCAGAAGTCGTCCAGGAAGCGATGCTGTGCCCGCATGAACTCGATGTTGACTTCACGGTTCTCGTGCCCACCCGGACCGCCAGGATTGACGAGAAGCTGGACATCAACGCCCTCCTCGTCCATGTCGCGGATGCGTCCATCCACGTCCCAGTCGTCGCCGTACAGGCTCGGATACTGACTCCCCATGAATCGACCGTAGGCCCCACGCGTTGTAGCACGTGGTTCCGCCTCGCCCAGCGTGCGTGGGACGTCTGCACCCCAGCCACCGACGGAGTCACCGCTCCTGAGGCGAAAGCTCCTCGGGTAAGGTGGGGTGTATGCAAGGCCAGTCGAGTGTCTCCTATGGGGCACTTTGTGGCTCTCCAGGTCCGGCACTAACTCGCGGACACGAGCAGAGAGGTACTTTTCGAGGGTATCGGCTCCCGGCCGGATGTGCGTATCGCTGTCGTAGACTTTGTAGCCATTTCTCATGTCAAACCTCCTTTGTGCGCTCTACCATTAATAGCATGGAAACCGCGCTCCGTACAGCATGACCATAGGCCCCGTGGCCAACTGGTTAACCTCCTGGTTCGTCTCTGTCATCAGACCGGAGGTGTGATCGTATGAGCCAATGTCTACGTGAGCGGACACTCTGGGGCATCCAGGAAGGAGAAGGGACGGGGTGGAGAGGCTCAAAGAACAGCTCCGTACGATCCGTCATGAGATGCGCTTGCTGTGGAGGCACCAGCAGTAGGTTCCGTACATTTGCTGTGGCACTAGCCCTTGACACCTTCACACGCTCTGCATAGCATACCTTAAGCATGGAAGCAGCTTTCACCTCGACATTTCGGGACATCGGCAACTGGCCACTGGGAGATGGTTCAACACGTTCAAGGAGAAGATATGCCTGGTAGAATGCTCGCCGAAAAAGACGGCGCGATCGGGTGGATGATTTTCGATCACCCGGAGCGACGGAATGCTGTGACTCAGGGGATGTGGCTCCAGATCGGGGAGATACTGGAAGACTTTGCCAAGGATGAGGCCATTCGCGTCGTCGTGTTGAAGGGAGCAGGCGATAAAGCCTTTGTATCTGGCGCGGACATCTCACAATTCGGTCAGCAGCGCCGGAATGCAGCAGAGGTGGAGGCGTCTAATCGCCTGACTGATGCGGCACGCCAGGCCTTGGCCACATTCCCGAAACCGACCATCGCCATGATCCAGGGCTATTGCCTGGGGGGCGGGCTGGCCATTGCCCTGATGTGTGACCTACGTTTTGCCTCTGAGGGTTCAACCTTTGGGATTCCCGCCGCCCGCCTTGGCGTCGGCTATGCGGCATCGAGCGTTGGCATGCTACAGGCCTTAGTCGGGCCAGCATACACGCGTGAGATCCTGTTTACCGGCCGGCGTTTCAACGGGGACGAAGCCTTGCGCATGGGCCTGATCAATCGTCTGCTCCGGGGTGCAGAACTGGTGCCATATGTGCAGGACTACGCGGCCATGATCGGGGCAAACGCGCCGCTTACCATCCGGGCCGCCAAACTCGCGAGTACTGAACTGCTCAAAGCGGAAGCCGAACGCGATCTCACCCTGGTTCAACGCGCTGTCGAGGCGTGTTTTGATAGCGCTGATTATCATGAGGGGCGCACTGCTTTCATGGAGAAACGCTCTCCGATCTTTACAGGACGCTAGGCAGAGGGATATCAGGAGTGGGAGGGTCAACCGGCCCTCCCCTCTCCATCCTTAGGACTTGGAGCGTTTCTTGGGACGTGGGGGTGGCAGCGGGTCCGCATCCTTGGGTAGCCATATCTCAGGAGGGGGAACCATGGACGTCCCGGGCTTCTGCGACAGAAGCACGGTGGGAGTTAAGCGCATGGTCAGCGTCTGGATGTGCTCCGGGCGTGGTTGGAGTGCCGTATCCACTGGCACTAGCCGATAGGTAGTGTCGCCACCATGAGGCACACTGGGCTGAATCACAAAATGCACGGCGAGTTCCACATCCTTGGGTGTAAAAGAAGAAGACCCAGCATTGGGTTGCCCCAGGGTGGGATCTGCCACTGCAGTCTGCAGCGTCTGCAGTAATTGATGCAGTTCAAGGCCTTCCGACGCCACGGGAGGGACAGGGACACGAGAAGCCGCAGTGAGCCACCAGAGAACATACGGGAGGAGAAAGAAGCACATGCCAATCCCCAGGGCGTGCAACAGAGGGATGCGTGTGTGGAACAGGGGAAGTATGGCACGGAGCCGCTCGCCTAGGCTTTGCCGTGTTTCGGACGACACACGGTTCCAGGGAAATTCAGTGAGGCTGGGCATAGTCTCTTCCTTTCACACCAGTGACAACCCTGGCACAGGCAGGATAAAACACCGCCTCCAAACACAGCCACAGCCTACAAGAAGCTTGGAAGGAAGTCAAGTCTTTTCACAGATTTCTCTATAACAAGACCTCTGTTATCGACGCATCCCTGCTGTTTCTCGTGCCTCTTCAGCAACAAACACTTAATCGTCTACCTTACTGCGTGCATAACATCGTCCTCGCTTAGGCGTGCCGCCTGAGGGTGAGCCGATACAGCGCCAGTAGCACGATCGCTCCGAGCAGCGACATCAAAAAGCCGGCGGCGTCATTTGGCCCATACCAGCCCACAGCACGTCCCAGGAAGCCACCGAGCAGCGCCCCGGCAATGCCCAGCAGAATGGTCACGATCCACCCGCCCGGATCGCGCCCGGGCATCACGAGTTTCGCTAAGGCCCCCACGATTAACCCGAACACAATCCACCCAATGATACCCATCTTGGCCTCCTCCAGGGGTGGAGCATAGCTCGTATACCCCTCGATGCAGTCACTCCGCCATGGCATATAGAGACCCTCCGAGGCGCGTTTGCCCTGCGGCCGGACTCCTCTACACCCCTCTCTATGCTCAATATACAGCAAAAAGCATACCACGCATCCGGGCGCACTTCATCTACCTTCCCCAAACTAGAAGTACCATCTTGTCGCTGCAGGAACTCAGTGCCAGCTCCGTTTTCTTCGAGGTAGCACCACGCTGCTGCGGTGGCTTCTGTGCTAGCCTGTCTCTCAAATTGAGAGATACTCTCTCATATGCATGTCAGTATTGAGAATATATGCGCCAAACTGTAGGCTTTCTCCTGGCTTTTCTCATGAGAGTATGGGCAAGAGCACAAGGCAGGCACTCTATGCTGATCGGATACATGCGCGTCTCGAAGAGCGATGGGACACAAACTCTCAACCTCCAGCGTGATGCCCTGCTGACCGCCTGCGTGGCACCGGAGCGGATCTATGCGGATCGGGCCTCTGGAAGGAAGGATGACCGGCCTGGCCTGGCAACTTGCCTGCAGGCACTCCAGCCGGGTGATACCCTGGTGGTGTGGAAACTCGACCGCTTAGGGCGGAGCCTGAGACATCTCGTCAGCATAGTAGACGATCTCCAACAGCGGCAGGTCGGATTCAAGGTTTTAGCCGCATCGGGGATACAGATTGATACAACTACGGCCAATGGGCGTTTGGTGTTTGGGATTTTTGCTGCACTGGCCGAATTTGAGGCAGAGCTGATTCGGGAACGCACACGGGCCGGTCTGGCTGCGGCTCGCGCCCGGGGACGTCGCGGTGGCCGGCCACGGAAGATGACTAAGGAAGCCCTGCGGACAGCAATGGCGGCGATGCGTGACCAGACCACCAGCGCGCGCACAGTGGCCCGTCGCCTGGGCATCAACACCACCACACTCTACATGTACGTCAACCGTGATGGCTCCCTGAAGCAGGCGGGACAGGCATTGCTCACGCCATAGTGCACAGCACCTGCCTGGCTTACGTGTCATCGAGGATTGTGAAGGATGCTGGTCGGGACGTCTCTGGCCGCTTGCGACGCCACCAGCGTTGCCACCAGGGGCGACGCCGCTGCACCCTGGCCATGAAGCGCTGTACGGCATAGTCCCACTCCCGGGTCTCCAACTCTAGCGTCGTCTTGGCTCCAGGCTGGGCCGTCACCGTGATAGACCCTCCGCCACCCTGAAAGCTCAGGCTGAGATTGGTTTGAGACATGATGTGCAAGCCTAACCCGCCTGGTCCAAAGTCAGCGAGAGCTTGCTCAAGCGCCTCGCGTGGCGTTCGCGTGGTGGTGACCTGGTAACGCATCAGAGCGACTCCTGTTCCAAGCGCATGATCGTCTGCTGCAGCCAGGGTAACTCCGGCAACAGTTGCAATTCTCGCTGCTGTTGGTGTGCCGTGCGCTGTACAACCCTGTAGAGCAATTCTCCCGCGTATGTCAGGCTGAGATGGAGATTTTTCGTGCGCAGGTATAAGGCTAACCAGGCAGCGCTGAAGGCATCGCCTGTGCCACTCACGCGATAGTCAATGACTGGATGCTGGGTGCGCACCCGTTGCTCACGGGAGACCGCCATGAGATGGAATGCCTCAGCGACGCGGATACCTTTAACGACCACGATTTGCAACCCTGGGTAGCGGGCGAGGAGTAGATGCGCCGCCTCGCGAGCCGCTGCAGGAGTCTGAATGGGGCTGCCAGTGAGCAGGCCCAACTCAAACTGATTGGGCAGAAGGACAGTGGCACGTGGGATGAGACGTTCACGGTAAGCCTGGGCCATCTCGTCGCTGACGTACTGACCACCTGGAAGATCGCCCATGACTGGATCGCAGGCATAGAAGACCCCCTCCGGGAGGTAGCGAGCTAACAGCTCGGCCTGTGCTGCAGACGCCAGATAGCCGCTCAATACGGTCGTGACCTGGAGGTGTGGGGCCGTCCAGGCGTACTGGAGGAACGCCTCCAGAACCGCGAGCGGGGTCACGTCGCCAAACCATCCCGGATGCCCCTTGTGGTGTGCGTACCAGGCCGTATGCAGCGCCAGGGGCGCCCACCCCAGGCTTTGCAGTACAGGCACAGCAGCATTGTTGCCAACCATGCCGTGCAGGACAGCGCTCTGGACACTCAAAATATCCATGGGCTAAGCCGTCGCAGGTGATGCCTCGCGAAGGAGATGCAGCACGCGCGTCAGGACATCGATAGCACGGCGGTATTCCTGGAGACTGATATGCTCGTGTGGGGTGTGGTCGAGGGCCGAGTCGCCAGGGCCATAGGCCACCACGTGGCAGCGCCAGTGTGGCGCCAGCACGTTCATGTCAGAGGTGCCGGTTTTGACTTTGAATTTGGGATCACCGCCGTATTCACGGATCGCTTTAAGAAAGGCTTTTACGAGAGGATTGCGCTTATCGGACTTGTGCGCAACTTCGTAGCCGGAGAAGTGCAACGTCGCCGCCCCTGCCTGTTGGCGTACATAGGTCTGGAGGGCCGTCACGTCGTAGTCAAGCGGGAGGCGCAGACCGATGCGCTGGGTGACCACCTCCTGCAAACCATCACTGCAGGTCTGAATGGAGCGCAGGGAGATACCCAGCGTATCAAACACAGCCCGGCCCTCATTGTACGCTGCAGCGTGACGCACCAAGGTGTTCCAGAACTCGACGGCAATTTCTGGCCCGGAGGCGAGTTGCCCGGCTGAGTGTGACATATCATGGCACAGCGTATAGTCGATGAGGAGCCGGCCCTTATAGCCCAGGGTAACTGCTTCCCACTGGCTCGGCTCGCCGATGATAAAACACTCAGGATGATACTTCCCAATCACGTGCTGCGCGCCTTTCGAAGACGCGGCCTCTTCCTCCACAGCGCC
>JBMDXC010000288.1:0-24469 GCA_048594805.1 Candidatus Entotheonellaceae bacterium
TCACTAGAATTATTACAACGATCAATACCTACAACACAACAGCAGACATCCAGCGCGAACTAAACAAAATCATGGCAGAGAGGGCTAATGATGCTGTTCTGCAATCATACGACCATATTAAGAACAGGACAACCTTCAGTCTGACGGCTGACGAACTTGAACAGACGTATCAGAACATTATTGGGACCTATGAAGATACGGTTTCCCGCTTATTCGGCGACACGACAGTCTTGGTGCCGTCGAAAGAAAGAGCGGCGCTTATTTCGATGGCTTACCAGGGGTCCATAAAGTCTATTAGATCAAAGTTACAACAGGCCATGGTGACTGACAACAACCGGGCCGAAGCGTGGTACTTGATTCGCTATAAAGCAATAGGGAACCATTATGGAGCTCAGGACGGGGGCGGACACGCCAAGCGACACTATTATGAATCCCAGGTATTCGGCCTCTACAACGATCCCGCCAATGTTACCCTAGCGGAGGCAGAACAGGCCTATCGCATGCTCACCAAGCATCGTACCGATATTCTGAAGTACGAACAACTCTATGGAACGGACCCGAATGGGAGCACCCCAGAACAGGAGACGAAGAGAATAGCAGCGGCGAATTCGGACTATAACTTGACGGGCACGGGTGACCAGGTACAGACACTCGTGCAGGCTTTTAATGCCGCAAAGAATACACTCATTGCTGACCTGTTGAGTCGCTATGCGATTCTGCAGGAGCAGGGGCTCAATGCAAACGATTACCGTTCGACCGATATTTTCCTGGCATCAGACCCGGCAAAGGGTGCGACCCTGGAGCTGCATGCGCGTGACGGTGATGGGCGCAGCGCAAAAAACATTCTCATTGGTACCGCCCATAACGATGTGCTCACCGGTGGCACAGGGGACGACAAACTGATCGGCGGCGATGGGCAGGATAGATATATTTGGAGCGAGGGTGATGGCAAAGACACGATCATCGATAGCGACCGGAAAGGGTGGATCGTGCTCAAGGGTGCCGAGGAGACGATTGTGCCGAGCAGCTTTCGCCCAGATGAGAGCCGGCCCAATACCTGGGTAAGCCGAGACGGCAACATCACGCTCACCCACAGCTCCCCATGGAGGCTTGTCTTGCCTGATGGCGGCGAGATCGAGCTCGGCAATTTTACGGACGGTGACTTCGGAATTCGGTTACGAGCCCTCCCTGCTACCCCGGACCGCACCCTCTTCTTGGGAACGGAGGAGACTGACGTCTATACGAGCATGTGGAGTTCGATATCACCCACCAGCGGGGCTGATGAAATTAACGCTCTGGGGGGCAATGACGAGGTCGCCGGGCGCAGCGGGAGTGACAAACTCCTCGGTGGCGATGGCAACGATTCCATGCACGGGTATGAAGTACGGGAAGCGTATGCCCCAAGCGACTTCACCGCAGATGGTATCCCCATCTTCGCTATCCCTGATCTCAGTGATGACGACGATGACGAACTGGACGGGGGCCTGGGGAACGATCAACTCTTTGGGGATGAGGGCAGTGATACACTCCGGGGAGGCCCTGGGACTGACCTGCTTGATGGCGGTCTACGGGACGACGTCCTCGATGGTGCGGAGGGCAATGACGAGCTGCTCGGGGGGGAGGGGGCTGACGAGCTGTATGGCGGGGCGGGTCAAGATATCTTGTGGGGCTGGGCGCTGGGCTGGAGCTATGATCCCTACAGCGCCGCGCCCTATGGCATCATCAACGGGCAAGTCGTGGCGGATGGGAATGACATCCTCGACGGTGGGGCCGACAGCGACCAGCTCTATGGGTTTGCAGGTGATGATAACTTACAGGGCGGCGCCGGGGATGATGTGCTGTGGGGCGACAACCTGCCCAATCGACCCTTTGCCCTCAGCGGCAACGACTTTCTCTCCGGAGGCACCGGCAATGACCAACTCCTCGGCGATGGCGGAGACGATACGCTCTTCGGCGGCTCTGGCGACGATATACTCTGGGGGGACTCAGGTGCAGGGCCGGCGAGCCAGGATGGCCAGGATTTTCTCGACGGGGAGGGCGGCAATGACCAGCTCATTGGGGGCGGGGGTGCCGATGTCCTCTCCGGCTCGGCAGGCCTCGATACCCTGTGGGGTGGCGCGGGGGAGGATACCCTCGCCGGTGGCGACGACAACGACACGCTCTATGGCGAGAATGGGAACGATACCCTGTTCGGTGATGCCGGGGATGATATCTTGCAGGGTAACGACGGCGACGATACCCTGGCTAGCGGTGACGGTGCAGACCAGCTCGTCGGGGGACTCGGCAATGACACGCTGTGGGGTGACGCCGGGGACGATCTCCTGCAAGGCGATGACGGGGATGACCAGCTCACGGGTGGTGAGGGCAGCGACCAGATCCTGGGCAGCTTTGGCAACGATACGCTCACCGGGGAGGCGGGTAATGATCTGGTGTGGGGCCATGAAGGCGATGACCAGCTGGCAGGCGGCGATGACACGGATCAACTCGTGGGCGGGCTTGGCAACGATACACTGCTTGGCGATGCTGGGAACGATGCCCTGTGGGGCGACGCTGGGGACGATATACTGGAGGGTGGTGATGGCGATGACCAGCTCACCGCGGGCATGGGAAACGATATCCTCATAGGCGGTCCGGGGATGGATACGATCCTGGCGGATGCCCAGGATCAGGTGAGGTTCGCGCTCGGGGACGGCAAGGACTTCCTCCAGCATGAGACGGGCGCCACCCTCCCGGCCCTGCGTTTCGCGGACGGCATTCGTCCGGAGGCTCTCCGCATTAGCACAGGCGTAGTCGGCACAGACCCAGCGCAGTATCTCGTCCTCACCTATTGGGCAGATCCGAACGCCCCCGATCAGGTCGTCATCCAGGATGGGGGACTTGACCTAGGCCAGACCTACACCTTTGGTGACACGACCCTCACACAGCGTGCGCTGATGCAATACGCCACGGACTCGCTCAGCCTCAAAGGGAACACTCTCGCCAACATTATCTACGGGGGCGTCCAGGCGGACGTCCTCTATGCCTACGCTGGAGATGACACCCTCGATGGAGGCATGGGGAATGATTGGCTCCACGGGGATGCGGGAAATGACACCTATCACTTTGGACGCAATGCCGGGGCAGATGTCGTGAGTGATTGGGATACTACCGCCGGCAATACGGATACCATCCTGCTCGACCTGGGGATCAGTCTGGACGCCGTGGCACTCGATCGCATGGGCGCTGATCTGATTCTCACCCTTGACCAGAGCCCGACGCAGCTCACTATGAGAAATTATTTTTTCGATGACGATTACCGTATCGAACGCATCGTCTTTGGCGACGGCACGGTCTGGGATACCCCGGCGATTGCCCCCCGCGTCATCAGTGGCTCCCCGAATGCCATGAGTGGCGGCTCAGGGGACGACACCTTCGTGGTCGACGACCTGGGGGATATGATCACGGAAGGGGTCAATCAGGGCATCGATATGATTCAGAGCCGTGTCACCTATACTCTGCCGGCCAATGTTGAACTGATGACCTTGACTAGTTACCTGAATGTCAACGCCACAGGGAATAGCCTCGACAATGTGCTTACGGGCAATAGCGGCAATAATCGACTCGATGGTGGCACAGGGGCAGATACCTTGAGCGGCGGTGCCGGGGATGATTGGTATGTGATCGAGCGTTACTATGGCGCTGACATTATTCTTGAAGCACCCGACGCGGGCATGGATTGGGTGGAATTGCGCAATGGCCCCGACTATACCTTGCCAGAGAACGTCGAGCATGTCACTGCCCAGTCCAATTCCTCCGGAAGCACTGTGGTCTTGCGGGGGAATACGCTGAATAATACCCTCATAGGCGTGGGGAATGGCCGTACCTCCCTCGATGGTGGTCCTGGGGCTGATACGCTGATCGGCGGCTTGCTTGATGATACCTACATCGTGGATAACCTCGGCGATACGATCGTTGAGAAGAGCAGTGGTCAGGGAGTGGATACAGTGCAGAGTGCTGTGCCGTACACCCTTGGTAACCTTCTCGAAAACTTGCGGCTCAGCGGTAGCGACCCGATCAGCGGCACGGGGAATGCATCGGCGAACCAACTGGATGGCTCGATGAACAGTGCGGCCAACGTCCTCGCCGGTGGCCTCGGCAATGACACCTATCTCATCGGGGCTGAAGACACCGTGGTCGAAGCTGCCGATGCAGGAACTGACAGCGTGGTCATTAATGCTGGCCCGGTCGGGACCTATACACTGAACGCTTTCGCCAATGTCGAGAATCTCGCGCTCGGATATGCTCTGAATGCCTCAAATCTCACAGGGAACGACACTGACAACCAGTTACAGGGCAATAACGCGGCCAATAGCCTGACGGGTGGGGCAGGCAATGATAGCCTCAAAGGCTATGGTGGGAACGACACTCTGCTCGGCGGCGCGGGGGACGATACCCTCGATGGCAATCTCGGAAGGGATACATATGAGGGCGGCTCAGGTAATGATACATTGGTAGATTTCGTCACTGACTCATCTGACTGGAGTTGGGACACCTACC
Source organism: Candidatus Entotheonellaceae bacterium (assembly GCA_048594805.1). Taxonomy (GTDB): domain Bacteria; phylum Tectomicrobia; class Entotheonellia; order Entotheonellales; family Entotheonellaceae; genus SXND01. Next base: position 4,537 of record JBMDXC010000288.1, read on the forward strand.
GCTTTGCCCGTGGGGATGGTCAGGATGTGCTTCTGGACCATGACCAGAGTATCTTTGCGCCGAGGGATACCCTTGCGTTCGCGGATATCCTCCCTGAGGAGCTGCTCGTGACCCAGAACCAGGACGACCTCATCCTGGACTTCATAGGCAGCAGCGACCAAATTACTGTGCAAGATTATTTCCTGGCACCGAATTACCGCATCGAACAGTTTCACTTTGCGGACGGGACCGTGTGGAACACGACAGCGATCGAGGCCTGGATGGCCGCCAACGGGGCCAATGTGCCAACGGAAGCCACGGATACGCTGGTCGGCACATCAGGCGATGACACCCTGGAGGCGCTCGGCGGCGACGACACTGTCTCTGGCGGTACTGGCAGTGATACGCTCTCCGGTGGCGGGGGGAGCGATAGCCTGTTTGGCAATGCCGACAACGACGTGCTCGATGGGGGCGCCGGCCTCGACACCATGCGGGGTGGCGCGGGCGATGATACATACGTCGTCGATGAGACATATGACGCGGTGGTGGAGAATACCAATGAAGGCACCGATACCGTCGAAAGCTCCGTGTCCTATACTCTGGATTATTATGGCTGGGTCGAACGCCTGAGCCTCACTGGCAACGCCCCTATCAATGCGATAGGCAACATCCTCGACAACGTGCTCACGGGCAACAGTGCCAGTAACCGACTCGATGGTTACGCAGGAGCTGACCTCCTCATCGGCGGAGCCGGCGACGATACCTATGGTGTCGATGCTGCCGGAGACAGCATCGTTGAGAACATCAACGAAGGCGTTGATACCGTCGAAAGCTCCATGTCCTATACATTGAATACCAATGTGGAAAACCTGACCCTGGTCTCGTGGGATCCCTCGACGCCCATCAACGGCACCGGGAATACGCTGGCCAACATCCTGACCGGCAATAGCGCCAGCAATATCCTCCAGGGGGACGCCGGGAATGATACGCTCAATGGCGGAGATGGCGACGATACGTTGGACGGTGGCACCGACGCCGACGTTCTCAGTGGCGGGGTCGGCAACGATATCTATGTGGTCGATAACACGAGTGATAATGTCACAGAGAGCGCCAGTGCCGGTACCGATACCGTGCACAGCACGATTACGTACACGCTCGGTGCCAATCTCGAACACCTTACTTTGCTTGGTACTGCGGCCATCAATGGCACGGGCAACACCCTCGTCAACGTGCTCACCGGCAACAACGCTGACAACATCCTGTCTGGTGGCTCGGGCAATGACACACTGGTGGGCAACGCCGGGAATGATACCCTGAATGGCGGCACCGGCAATGACAACCTCAGCGGCGGTGCCGGTAACGATACCTATAGCGTCGATGCCACTGGAGATAGCGTCATCGAGAGCGCCAATGAAGGGATTGACACCGTGCAAAGCACGGTGACGTATACCCTGGGTGCCGAAGTCGAACGCCTCACCCTCACGGGCAGCAGTGCGCTCTCTGGCACAGGGAACGCCCTCGACAACATCCTCACCGGCAACAGTGTCAACAATACCCTGACCGGCGGTGCGGGTAACGATACCCTCAACGGCGCAGCCGGCACCGATACGCTGCGCGGCGGTACGGGCAACGATACCTATGTCGTTGATAATACCAAAGATAGCGTAACGGAAAACGCCAATGAAGGCATCGACCTGGTGCAAAGCTCAGTAACCTATACCCTGGGCGCCAATGTCGAAAATCTCACGTTGACTGGCACGACCGCCCTTAATGGCACTGGGAACACCCTCGACAATATCCTCATGGGCAACAGTGCCGCGAATACCCTCACCGGCAATGCCGGCAATGACATCCTCGATGGTGGCGCGGGCAAAGATACGCTGCGCGGCGGCAAGGGCAATGATACCTATGTCGTCGATGTGACTGGGGAGAGCGTCACGGAAAATGCCAATGAAGGCACCGATACGGTGCACAGTGCTGTTACCTATACTCTCGGAGCCAATCTGGAGCATCTCACCTTGACTGGCACGGCTGTCATCAATGGGACGGGCAACCCCCTCGCCAACGTACTCACTGGCAACAGCGCCACGAACACCCTCACCGGCAACGCCGGGAATGATACGCTCGATGGCGGTGCCGGCAATGACACCCTCGTCGGTGGGACGGGCAATGATGTGTACCGCTTCGGCCCGGGGAAGGGACAGGATACCGTCAGCGACAACGATGCCACGGCGGGCAATAGTGACCTCGTTGATGTCAGCAGCGATCGTCTGCACCTCGTCTTCAGCTACGCAGGCCCCGACCTGCTGCTGCAGCTTCATGGCACGAGCGATAGCCTCACGGTGCAATCCTGGCAAAACGGCACGGCCAACCAGACCGAGGTATTGCGGGCTCAAGATGGCAGTACGCTCTTGCATACCCAGGTCAACCAGCTCATCCAGGCCATGGCGACCTTCAGCGCCTCGCATGGCAGTATCAGTTGGGACCAGGCCATCCAGGATCTCCCCAATGAGGTGCAGACCGTGCTGGCGGCGTACTGGCAGCCGCCGGCCTAGACATAATGACTGCCGATAGGTAGGCTGATCCCGATAGCATCGCGGGTTCGCTTCCCGGAACCAGAACCGCATCCTGTCACTAACAGGCATGCCATATCCTCGGCGGTCCGCTGTGCCACAGTCTCGCACGCTGGACGTCGGAGGGGATGTGCACACAACATCCATGACCGTGACCTCTGGCACCAAAGAATACCCCGCCGCGGTCGTCTCTCTCGGCGGCTCTCTGGCGGCACTGCCAACCATGGGACAAACGCACGAGCTACCAGGCGACTCCAGTGTCCTACATACGGCTCATAGGTTGCGCCAGTTGCCAGATGTCGCCTGATGAGGCGTTCTCGTCCGTAGGGTGACTTCCTTATTACAAGAGATGAACCAGGGCTTATCAACTGGTGCGACCGATCAAGACGCCCAACGCTGTGCTTCACCTGCACCGGGGAGCAGTACAGCAGCACTTTACTCGCCTCCGCATCGTCGCGCTTGCAATGAGCTTCCTGCGTGGTCCACCAGTGTCTGATCAGCAGTGCCCATGGGGGATTTGTCGCAGGATGAAGTGACGCTCGCCTGCTCATTATAGAGGGGTCACCTGTGGGACATAAGGTATGCGTGCGATACTGTCAGTGTATCGTCTCTCTCTTTTAGGGTATGTTGTAGAGTTTCTAATTGAAATAGAATTCTAGAATGTATAACATAACTGCTATTCCGATACGCTCTAAGAAACACTGCAGGACTCGTGGACGACTTGTCAAATCCCTCTGCAAGGGGTGGGAAAAAGAGGCCTGTGAAGCCCATAGGAGCCGCTTACTCTTGGTACTTTGCGCCAACACTCCCCTCCACTTTGTCCCCTTCCTTGCACATGGGTTCACACCCCCTTTCAAGGGGAATATCGGACCTCCATCATGGTATGCAGCCACCTCATGGATCTCTGTGCGAGGCACCAGCCTTGACAGACCTACCCAAAGGACGTCCAGGACTCCGCCAGCATGTGGAGTGCCTAAAAGTGGCCGACACGGTGACCGAAGCCTCATGGGAGAGTCCGGCAAAAGGTGGCAAAGGAGGAGTCAAAACCATGCGTATGAGTTGGGGACTTTTGCTCTCCGGTGTCCTGACGCTTCTGACAGCACTCGCCGCGTGTGTTGCTGCGCTAGGATCACACCGCGCTGCCAAGCAATCACGACGTTCTACGCAGGCCCAGGTGATGAATGCCTTATTTGATCTGTATGAATCAAACGCTCTGCTTGATGCCGAAATACGGCTGCGCATGTGGAGTATAGAGCATGGCAAGCACTTTGCCCATCTATTTGCCCGGCTGTGTCGAGATGACTACGCCCAAGTGAAAGTAGCGGATCATGCTCGCAGGCAGCTGGTGCATTATTTTACGAAAATATATATCCTCTGGAATATGCATCTTATCGACAAGACGGTGGTCCAACTGCTGCTCAGGAGAGACCAGGTGATGTTTTTACGCGAGGTGGTGGAGCCACTGGAGACAGCCCTGCATATGCAGGATGAGCAAGGCATGTTTCAGGCATTCGGAAAGCTTTACCGTATTCAACCACTGAGCAGTCCTAGCGCGAATCCAGAGCTATCACATGAAACACATGGCTAGCGAACAGGACTGATTGCGGGACTGCCGACGTATGCGACGACAACTCGCAAAGAACCTCGCTATCACCATCCGTCTGCAGGCAGCATCAGAAGCATTTATGGTTCCGTGTGCATTCATGCCGGATTTCCGTATTGACTGCCTACTCGGACGGAACGGATTCCTCGATACCCGCAAGGTTTTTTCTGAAAAATACAAAAAGCGATTTGCAATGCAAAGCATATCACCCTGAGGAAGCGGTATCAGGTGAGCCGGTCGCACCAGTCGTTTCTTTGTGCTGCGGCAGTGATTGCTGCGTCTTCAAATCATCTCGGCTGCGATCAACAAAATGCCAGAACGTACAAGCTTCTTTGGTGAAAAAGGCCCAGTACTCAGCTGAATTGGTCCTTTTTCGTGTGGTGACAGTGAGGTCGACGGCTTCTAAGGACATACGAGTGCTCCTGTACTGCAAGGAGTTGACATGCCATTGTCAGGCCGTAGACTGGGGCCGAGGGTAGCACAAAGGAGGGAGCAATTACGCAGAAAAATCATCGCTCGTTGAGCGACGCTCAAGTTCCACGGCCATTCTGCCGACACGAGACCTATTGGTACTCTTTTCGAGAGGTCTCTATATGGCTCGTGGACGCAAAACTTCTTTCACGATCCGTCTTACGCCTGCCCAACGTCGGACGCTCCTGACGTGGCAACGTGCGAGCGTACCTGCCGGCCTTGCCAGGCGTGCCCGGATTATCTTACTACTGGCTGACGGTGTGACGATCACCGACATTGCCGCGACGGTTGGCATGAGCCGTCGCCATACCTACAAGTGGATACAACGGTTTGTGGAGGAGGGCCTGGAGGGGCTGCACAATAAACCACGACCTGGCCGCCGACTCGAGCCGCGGCCACCTGACCTGAGGGAGCAGCCCAACAACCTGGATAGAGGATAGCGCGAGCAGACAGGTGAGACGGACTGTGCCCATAGCGCTCCCGTGCTGCATGGTGCACACAAATCTGCTTAAAGCGGGCTGTATGTTTCTCGGTCTCCCATTCTTCAGTACCGCAAACACCCACTGCCTGCAGACCAGTCAGGTGCTTCGCTATCGCCATCGCGTCACGTAGACACCAGGCCATAGAGCAGCTCTCCGTGCGTGATCAGAGGAGCAGGATGCTCACTTCAGCTCACGAGCGGCTTGATCCGCACGCGACCAACGTCACTGCGTCGCTCTTTCATACACGCGATCGCGGGACACCACGAGATCATCCTCGGCGCGAGGGGATTCCAGGGCGCCGTCTGGAACGGCCTCGAGAGGCGTGCCCGACGCCGTATGTCGAGGCGCCGTGCCCTGGCTGAGGATCTTCAGTTTCACGAGCACCACACCGGGACGTAGCATGTCAATCGCGCGCGCAGCGCGGACGGAAAGGTCGATAATACGGCCCGCGATGAATGGCCCGCGATCGTTGATCCGCACATCCACTTCCTTCCCATTCGCCTTGTTCTTCACCCGCACTACCGTATTGAACGGCAGCGTCCGATGTGCCGCGGTCATTGCCTTGTACGTATCGAAGACCTCACCACTGGCTGTCCGTCTACCGTGATACGGCTCAGCGTAATACGACGCGAGGCCTTCGATCTCGCTCGCCCTGGCAGAGGTGCTCGCACGAGACGGGTGAGCAACTGGCACTGTCTTGCCACTGCATGCGGAGAGCAGCCCCAGCATACAGAGACATAACATGCACTGATACACGCGACGGTAAGAGCCTAAGGGTGCTGATGTCCACCACACTGGGGTGCCCTCTCTGCCTCTCCGCGCTCACAATGGTGAGGCTTTCTCCTACGAGTTGAGTGTTACACACGGACCCAGGATCAACCTCCGGCCCAGCAAGGTTCATGAAGGACCAATACGGCGTGCGCTAGCGTCTGGGCAGGGCTGATGGACAGGCGGCAGTATATGGCTCCCAGCATACCACGTCAAGAAAAAACACATGTACTCTTAGAGAGCCATGCTACGGTTGATGCCGATGGTGGACGCAATGGCTCTATGCCAATGTGGGGGTCTTCACCGGGGGGCGCTCCGGTCTCGCTGTGCTCGATGTGGACCCCGCAATGGTAGCGACTTGGCGCTAGAGGCTCTGGGACACACCTATGGGCTACTCTCTGATACCCCAATGGTCATTCCTGGCGGCAAGGGGCCACACTATGACTTTGTACTCGATGGACCGCTGGGGATATTTGACCCCGGCCCAGGACTCAACCTGCAAGCCGATGGTACACTGGTGGTAGCACTACCAAGCCTGCACCACTCAGACAATTGCGATAAGTGGGAGGCGTCCAGCCACCCGGATGACGAAGCGATGCACCTCGGCATTGATGCTGGCTTAGTGCTGCGCAAGGCAATTACCCCGCCAGTTTGGCGGGGTGCGTTGTGCCTTGCGAGGCTCGCATACTGCGCTTGGAACTCGCTGCGTATGTACTGCGCACGGTACTTAGCGGGTGTGATTGCGGTGCTCGATCCCGCTGGTGCCCTGGTGAGATCGCGTCATAGCAGGGGGAGGCCCGTGGACAGTCTGCATGTGGTAGCGCGGACTCGCGGGCTCGAACGTGACCCGGCCATACGCTCTCATACGAACAGCGGCACGGCCCGGTGCTCCAACACGCGACGCTGACGGTCGATCTACAGCGTGCTGATCTGCGCCAAGTGTCATCCGCCACCTGCGGCGGGACTGGTGGCGACGTGGGCAGGGGAGGACAGAGGAGTAGCCAGCATGGACCAACAACACCAGGCCGAGAACGGTCACCCATGAGCAAGGACGGGTCACAGCTATCACAGCCTCACGTCCAGAAGTAAGTACAACACGGCCAGCACTCCATAACCATGGCAAACATGTATGCACAATTGACATACCAGGCATTTTGTGTAGGATAGGGCGCACGCGTGATTGTCTCGGAGGGCAACGTGATAGTGCGAGTGCAATGCTGGGATAGGGTAGACGGGGTGAACACCGAGCGTAGAAGCGCCAGGCTCCTCAGACAATCGTATCCGAGGAAGGGACGAAGGTATGCCTTGTGTGTTGGGAAGCGAGGGCTATAGCGGGTTAGACGGGTGAGGCGTGTGAGCCCGCTCGCACCCTTCCTCACAGCAATCATGGAGAAGGAGGGAGGTGCTTCATGAGACGTTCTACGTTGATCAAGCCCCTGTTGTCCAGGTGTGTTCCCTCTGTGCTGGCGCTGCTGGTGGTGCTGGTCGCAGCCCTGGTGGCCATGCCAGTGCTGGGGTTCGCGCAGGCAGCCAAGGTCGAGCGCATTGTCTTTGGCTCCGCCGGGTTTACCGAGAGCAACCGCTTCTGGACGATTGCCCGTCCCGAGCATTTGCAGTACGACCCCTTTTTGGAAACGCTGCTCGACATTGACCCCAAGACAGGGGAGTACACCCCCCGCCTGGCGGAGAAGTGGCAGGCCAGCCCGGACCTGAAAGAATGGACCTTCTTCTTGCGTAAGGGGGTGCAGTTTCACTATGGCTTTGGGGAGTTCACCGCCAAGGATGTAGTGCATGCTCATTCCCTATTAGTGCGTCCAGATTCCACCTCTGCCTCGGCACCGCTATGGCGCGAAGCCGAGGAGGTGAAAGTCGTCAATGACTACCAGGTCGTTTTCCGCATGAAGCGCCCGATGTCCATCATTCCGTATATCGCCTCCCGCGCTGGGGAGCTGCGCATCGTCAGTAAGGCGCAGTGGGATAAAGAGGGCTTAGAGGGATTCGAAAAACGGCCGGCTGGCACCGGCTCATACCGTTATGTCGGACGCAAGACCGGGATCTCCATCGCGTACGAACGGGTCGACAACCACTGGAGTGACACACCGGATTTCAAGGAACTAGAGATCCGCGTAGTGCCAGAGGAGACGACGCGCTTTGCCATGCTGATGAGTGGCGAGGCACACATCGTCGACCTACCTCGGGAGCTGCAGAAGGATGCCCTTAGCAAAGGCATGAAGGTTATCTCGTCTTCGCAGCCAGTGGACTGGATGTCGGTCTATTTTGGCGGTCAGTACTACGTGCCGGGTGACCCCAAGTTTCAGGCAAACGTGCCGTGGACGAACAAAAAGGTGCGGCAGGCGTTGAACATGACGGTGAACCGCCAGGAGATCCTCAAGACGATTTTCGCTGGCAAGGGCACGCTGGCCTATGTGAGCGGCTGGCTCCCCATCTCCGAGGGCTGGAACCCGGAGTGGGAGAAAAAGTTTGACCAGACCTATGGCTACAATCCTGCCAGAGCCAAAGAGCTCTTGAAGGAAGCCGGCTATCCTGCCGGCTTGAAGCTCAAGCTCTTAGCGTTCACCAATCCGGGCGAGTCGGAGGGTCCGCAGGTGGCCGATGCCCTGGGAATTTATTTCAAAGAAGTGGGTATTGAGGCGGAGATCGAGGTTATTGACTGGGCCAGGATACGCGATATGTTCAGAAACAAGAACATTCACTGCTGCATCTGGCCCAATATCATCTCGTGGCGACCAGTGGAAGACTGGATCCGCGTCGCCCATTACAGTAAGGCGCCGAACCATCACTTTGAGGACGAGTTCATCGACAAGCACTACCTGGCCCTCCGCGACACTGTCGACCCTGCAGAGCGGCAGCGCCTGGCCAGGGCGATCGGCGACCATCTCTTCGACGAATTCCCCGATATGCCTCTCATCTGGTTCTTCAATGAGGTGGTGGTGAATCCTATAGTGGTGGCCGATTGGCAGTATCCAGGGATGGCGGCTGGCCGCTCAACGCATTTCCATCTGCTGAAGGCCGTCAAGTAAACTGCCGTTACCGGCGCAGTCTGTGCGTTCCCTCTCCCAGGGAGAGGGAACAGAGGGCGGGCGTTACGCCGTCACGAAGGCGGCGTAGTGATTGCCCTTGGAAATAGGTGCCAGGCCGCTGAGTACTTCCGTCCACTGCTTACCGCTGTTGTCGCTGCACCACACTTCACTAATAGCCGTCGCCCCGAAGAGCGATCACCGTTTTAGACCGTGTGTAGGAAAAGGTCCAAGCAGTTTTCACAACAGGAAGGAAAGCGACAGACAAGAGATCCTGACAAGCCCTTGAAATGGGAGGGTGAGCGACGGGACTTGAACCCGCGACCACTGGAGCCACAATCCAGTGCTCTGCCAGCTGAGCTACGCCCACCCCAGATGTCCAGGAGCTCTTAAATATACAGGGAACCCACGCTAAGGGTCAAGCCGGAGGCAAACACGCCAGCGGGAATCATACAAACAGGACATTGGTGAAGGAGACAATGCCACCTGCTGGGTCATGGGCGTAGTCATAGTGCAGCATCGCACCACGGCCACCGGCACCGTCGACTGTCTTCAGAGCAGCGTAAATACAATTAATGCCACAGACACGTCGTGCATTCCGGTCGCGCAGGACAGACTGATAAAAGCCAGTCGCGTCGCCGGCGAGGGCATGCTGAAGATCCTCTCTGTCACGCACCTCCACCTGGCGTACCACACCGTCGTGGATATCAAAAGGATCGCCAAAACGCCGGCCCACATGCGCCAGGTCTGCTCCAGCAATTACACTCACCTGACCTGGGGCTGCATCAACCATGTCGCGACAGACGTCAAGAAACGTCTCGACCTCCGGCGGAGGCACTAACGGTGACAGCTCCAGGGGAGCACCAAAGGAAGCGCACAGAATAGGGACAATGCGCACGGCAGAGCCATACAGGTATGACAGCATCACGGCCTGGAACTCGATAGAATGCTCGGTCCGATGCACCATCTCATGCTCATAGGGGTCCCAGGTACATACGGACTCCAGCCGACGGACGATCTCCTGGTCCGTCTCGAGCACACCCAAAGGCGTGGCAAAATGTTTCTTCGTCAGCAGAAATGGCACGGGCGGTGAGGCGTGGGCTACCCCAAAAATGAAGACCGTGGTAGGTTGCCCTTGCTGGTAAAGATGCCAGTACCCATGAGCGTACGAGTGCCCACCACGGTGAAAATCGATGTGGGGGGCAATGAGACAGCGCGCCGGCGGGGTTTGACGACGCGCCGTGCTACGCCATGCTCCCGGTCCGCCAGCACGCACGAAAAAATTATCGAGAAAGGCGCGGAGCTGGCCTGGCTCACCAGGATACGATTTCCCCGCCAAATAGGCCGGACGGACCACCGACTGCGTAAACTCGTCAGCAATACGCTGCTGGAGTTCGACAAAACGGGCTGTCTGCAGGAAGCCGTTTTCGTCCAGATAGGTTACAATGCGATAAATGTCCTCGGTCAGCAGGACATACCCACCGAATTGCTTGGCAAAAGCGTACTGGATATCGACAATATCGTTGCGTCCATCGAGCTGGCAAGCAATAAAAAAGGCTGGAGGTGTGAGCATGATCTGCCCCTCAACCACGCCTTCAGGGTCGCGCAGACAGATATATTGCTGCTCTTGGTGCTCAACAGGAAATGCATCGACGTAACGGAGTGCCGGAAGTGCCATAGGGGGCAAGCATACCTCAAACATCTGGGAGCGTCAACACGTTACTCCTGTTCCCCAGCCCTTTGCCCTTGCAATCTTGACAGGGCCATGTTACGAACAGTACAGAAGTAGAGAACCAGAGGGCAGGACACCTATTGTATGCGGCGTAGTGGACGCGCAAGCACGATTGTCAGCATTGCCTTGCTGCTCGTCTTTCTGCAACCGGCTTATGCCAATGGAGAGCACGTGCATGTCGGGGGATTGTTCCTCGTGCTCCTGGGGGGTGTAGTCTTTCTTGGCAGCTTTGCTGTTGTGTTCTATTTTCTATTGCGTGCCACACCTGAGGAGGCGCACGAGGAACAGGAAAGCGAGGAGTAGTACATGGCTGGTCAGGTCTCTTCACAGGCCCCGCAGGGGCCCAGTCCCGGGAGCACACAGAGGGAATCGAGGTCCATGGCACGCAAAGCCAGGGGCCGTTTGCCGCTAGTGGCACTGATACGACGCGCGGTGGGGCGCCCGTATTTACTCATGGCTGCCGTCGTCCTTGTGCTGGGCGCCATCTGGTTTACCCGCCTGGCTTTGCAAGAGTTTCTCCTGATCGACCGCCTGATCAACGTGTACACGAACGATGCACAGATCAAAATGGATGCCTATCCCCTCAAGGCCGGGGTCACCGCTGAGGTGCTGGAAGTGCTGGTGAGAGAGGGGGAGCGGGTCCAGAAAGACCAGGTCTTAGTACGCCTTGTTCCTGATGACCTGGAGGCGGAACTGCGCCGGGCCGAAGCGATAGCAGAGGGCATCCAACAGCAGATTGATGAACTCCGCCTCGAACTGCCTCTCGCTCTGCAACAGGCGCAAAACGAGGTGGCAAAAGCGCAGGCCGTCCTGGAGACAAAGGAGAGGGCCTACCATCGTGCCGAAGTGCTGCTCGAGGTGCAGCGTGACCGTACGGATAAGATGCTGCGTGAGCATGGGGCCAGCCTGGAAGCCGTCCGTGCCAATCTACGGGAGCAAGAAACCGCCGTGCGTGATGCCGAGGCGAACCTGCAGCGCATGCGCAGTCTGGCCGAGGAGGGGATCGTCTCTCAAGACCGCCTGGACAGCGCAAACACGGCCTATGAACGGGCGCGGGCACGCCTGACTGCAGTGCAGGAACAGGTGCGCCAGACTCAGGAGCACTACCCTGCCGGCGACTCACCACAAATGATTCGGGTGCACGAAAAGGACCTGCAGCGTCAGCAGGCCGAAGTGAAGGAGCAACGCGCGGCGCTCGAGGCAGTCCGCACGAACTTGCGCATGGTGGAACTGCGCGAGCAGCGTCTCAAGGTGTTGAACGCCCGCTATAAAGAAGCCCAAGCGCAAGTCGAGACGGCGCATCTCAAATTGGCGAAAACCATTATTCGCAGCCCGGTCCATGGAATAGTCGGTCAACGCAATGTCGAGCCAGGCAGCCTGGTGCGGGGCGATGCCTCCAATCCTCCCCTGCTCATTATTCATGACCCTGAAACGCGCTGGATCGAAGCCAATGTCTGGGAATCGGACATCAGCCGGGTGCGCGTCGGACGTCCCGTGGACATCTGGGTCGATGCCTTCAGAACGAGTACGCTGGGGCGCGGCAAACCCTTCCGGGGTCGGGTGGTGCGCATGAATCCGACGACGTTGTCAGAAGTCTCTGGCTTGCCACCGGAGCGGTTTTTTACTCGGCGTGAGCAAAAAGTCCCCGTAAAAATTTCCCTTGACAGCCCTGATCCTGGCTGGCGTGCGGGGATGCTGGCGGAAGTGCTCATCCTCGTCGATGACGGCGCAGCGGCGCAGGAACAGCGGAGCAAGTAGGATATCCATGTCGTGGTGCGTATGATGGCTTTCTTGACCGATCTCCTGGCGCTGTATCAGCGCCTTTGCCTCTTTGTCAGGCGTGATATCTGGCGTACCGACCTGGCCCCAGCATCACGCCTGGGTGCCATCGGTATCTACCCCCTGCGGGTTATGCTCATTGTCGTGCGGGGTTTTTGGTTTGAACACCAGGGCCTGCTGCGCGCCTCGGCTCTGACTTACAGCACCCTGCTGTCGCTCGTACCGATACTGGCGTTTGCGCTCGCCTTCCTCAAAGCCCTCGGCGTGCATAACCTGCTCGAGCCTTTTCTTATCGATAGGGGGGTGATCGGGTCAGAGGAGACGGTACAGATGTTGCTCAGCTATGCCAGCAACATCGAAGTCCGTACCCTCGGTGGTTTTGGGCTGGCGACCCTGGTGTTTACGACGGTGTTAGGTGTGGGCAATATCGAACGCGCCTTCAACGAGATCTGGGGCGTGCCCACCGAGCGGCCCATCCTGCGCAAGATCGCCGACTATGCCAGTGCCCTGGTGCTCGGACCCGTGGCCTTGCTGCTGGCCACTGGCATCAATACACGCCTGCATCTCCCCACGTTCATCACGACGTGGCTCGGCATACGGGTGATTGGTGAAGCTGTGACATTTTTCTCGACAGTGATGTCGACCATTTTACCGTACGTCGCCCTATGGCTGGTGTTCGCCTTCTTCTACTCCTTTCTCCCCAATACCCGTGTCCAGGCCATTCCCGCATTCATCGGTGGAGTGGTGGGCGGCACACTGTGGCAAATCGCCCAGTGGGGGTATATCGCCTTTCAGGTGGGCATGGCAAATGCGCAGGCAATCTACGGGGCTCTGGCGCAGATCCCCGTGCTCATGCTGTGGATCTATGTGAGCTGGGTGACCACCCTGCTAGGCGCCGAAGTGGCGTATGCTTGCCAGCACGTCACCACCTATTTCCCGGTGCGGCTGGTGCATTGCGCCAGTGTGTATGTCAGGGAGTGGCTGGCGCACGCCCTGTATTTTTCGTTAGTCCGTGTCTTTACCGAAGGCAATGGGATCTGGTCAGCCGTGACGTTTGCCCAGCAACACCACATTCCGTTGGGTCTCCTCAAAGAGATCTTGAGCCCATTGCAGGAGGCGGGCTTGTTGGTAGAGACAGCCGCGTCCCCAGATCATTACGTGCCCGGGCGTGATCCTGCCAGCATCACCCCGTGGCATATCCTGCAAGCGCTACGGCACCATGGCGACCAGGCCCTCGGTGGCATCATCGCCCTGTACGATCCTCTTACCGCCCGTCTCATGGCCCAGCTCGAAGAGGCGCAGCAGCAAGCCGCTGGCACCTATACTGTTCCCCAATGGCTCGCTGGGGAAAATAAGCCGGACAATCCTGAGAGGAGCCCCTCATGAAACTCGCCGTTGTCGCCGCGGTAGGCAGCTATACCCCTGAGGATCTGGAGCACAAAAAGCGTAGTCTACGCACTGTGCTGCGTCCCGACACGCACCTGGACATGTGCGTCGCGGATAGCGGGGTGCCGTACGTAGAGTCGAGTCTGGAATTCTATCTGTCGGAAGTGGCGGTGGCGCGGAAGGTGGTGGAAGTCGCCAGCATGGGTTACGACGCTGTCGTAGGCACGGCGTTCCTGGACAACGGCCTGGACGCCGGGCGTGAACTGGTCGATATTCCTGTCGTGGGACCCGCCAAAACTACCATGTACATGGCCGCCACCCTGGCCCACAAATTCGGGGTCATCACCGCGGCTGGTGACTTGCCCAGGCACATCTGGGCCCTCGCCAAACTCCTCGGCGTGGCCGATCGGGTAGTAGGAATCCCGACGCTCAAGTGCACCGTAGCCGATTTCCTGCACGACGAGGACAATGCCTTGGCCATGATCATCGCCACGGGTCGGCACCTCATGGAAGATCAGGGGGCCGAAGCGTTAGTCCTGGGGTGTGGTGCTACGACCGGCCTGGCTCCACGTATAGCACGCGCCTTGGGTATTCCGGTGCTCGATCCGGGCCTGACGGCGGTGAAGTATGCCGAGATGCTGGTCGATCTCGGCCTCAGTCACAGCAAGCGGGCGTACCCGCACAACCCGCGTGTCATGCAGCTCCTGCACGATATGTTGGCTGGTAACCTGTAGCGCGGGCGCCACTACTGCGGTTGCCGCTTATGCCGGGCTCCCTGGTCTCCTTCTGCACGGTACACCGAAGCCAGAAGGACCGGTGGTGCGCTTCGAGGTGCTGTATGCACAAGGCCAGCCGGCCGTGCAACATAGGCGGCGAGGGGTACGCGCTCGAGAGCATGTTCTTCTAATGCAAGAAGAGCCGCAGCCCCGTCAGCATCATCGTCATGCCGTACTGCTCTGCCGCGGCTATGACCTCGGCGTCGCGTAGCCCCCCACCAGTTTGGGCGATGTACTGCACATGGCTGCGGCTGGCGCGCTCGACATTATCTCGAAACGGGATAAAGGCATCCGAGCTCAGACAGATGCCGTTATATTGCGCGATCCATGCCACACGTTCCGGATGTGTCAAAGGCTCCGGAGGGGTGGTGAAGCCTGCCAGCATGGCCGCCTCTTCCGTCTGCGAGAGTTGTTCCCACAGGAGGTACTGATCAATCAGGTTGAACTTATCGACGCGCTTCACGCCACGTTGAAAACGGGCTCCCAGCACACGCGGATGCTGTTGCAGGAACCATTTGTCAGCTTTATCGCAGGCGAGCCTGGTGCAATGAATGCGTGACTGCTGCCCGGCGCCCATACCAATGACTTGCCCATCATAGGCCACGCAGACGGAATTGGACTGGGTATATTTCAACGCCACGGTCGCAACCAGGAGGGTCTCCAGCACATCGTGCGGCACCTGCTTCTGAGAGGTCACGACATTGCGGAAGGCCTCTTTGGTAATCACTGCGGTATTGCGTTTCTGCTGCAAGGTCAGGCCAAAAATGTCGCGGCTTTCCATCTCCGGCGCTACGTAGGCAGGGTCAATTTGCAAGATGAGATAGCCGCCATTTTTCTTGGCTTGCAGGAGCGCGAGCGCTTCCAGATCGTAGCCAGGAGCAATAATCAGATCAGACACTTCACGCTGCAGGAGCTTGGCCAGAGACAGATCGACACGGTCACTCACGGCCACCGCATCGCCGTATGCGCTGACACGGTCGGCACCGCGGGCGCGGGCATACGCGGTAGCGACCGGCGACAACTCCAGGTCAGGCAGCAGGTAGGCTTGACGAAACGTCTCCGTGAGCGGGCGTGCCACCGCAGCCCCAGCCGGACTGGTATGCTTAAACGACGCTGCACTGGGCAATCCTGTGGCCTGACGCAGCTCGTGCACCAGCTGCCAGGCCCCCAGCGCATCGAGCATATTGATGTACCCAGGCCGGCCGTTGAGCACGCTGAGCGGTACTGCGTCTTCTGGCATGCGCAGGTGTGCCGGTGTCTGGTGCGGGTTACAACCATATCTGAGAGCCATCTCCATACGCGTGTACCTTTCCCATCCTTACCCAACCTCAACGCGCGATATTGATGCGTTGCTGCAGACAGCGCCCGTCCTCTAGGGCGGGCGAGGATTGCAACGCTTAGCACCCGGGTGCGTGGTGCACTCCCATCTTGGTAAGCGCCAGGTGCTGCAGTTCCTCGGCTAACTCAAGGGTACGTGTGGCTGCCTGGGTGGCGCGATCCTGGGCTTCTGAGGTGGTCGCCAGACGCAGAAGCAGGTCGCGGCCAAGCCGGTGATGGTAGGCTTCGTCTGGCTGAATGATGTCACGGTACAGGTCTGCAGTGGTTTGATGACCTCTGGCTGTGCACCACTCAATAAACTGCTGGTTCTTCACCACGGCAATCGCTTCACGGGTGAAAGGCCCAGCAGCCATACGCTCGACGGCATCCGTGAGCGTATCGAGGTAGTTGAACAGGGGACCATAGCCCTGGGCTAAGGGATCAAAACCGTGCAGGTCAACGCCCAGCTCGTGCAGGTGCTCGACAATCAGGCGATAGTGCTTGGCCTCGTCGCCAGCCTGACGGGCCAGGGCCAGTTTCATGTCCACGTCGTCCGTAGAGACCAGCCAGCGCGCCGCCAGCTCTGTGGCTTCAAGCTCATTTTTGAGCGCGATTTTCAGCAAATTTTCGAGTCGTAAATCCCCGCCACTTTCGGCCACCAGGGTCTCCGCTGGGGCGAGCCGATCGAGAATCTCTTGATTGGCAAGGCCTAATTGCTGGACAAAAGCTTCTGCATCCATGTGCTTGCTCCTTCCTCTAGGATCGTACCCTTACTCTGCCCCTCTCTCGGCGGGAGCAGGAGCCGGTTGCTGTTGCGTGACACAGTGAATAGCACCCAGGCCCCAGACCAGTGACTCACAGGGCAGGCCAAGGACGCGGCGATCTGGAAAGACCTGTTGCAGAATCGTCAGGGCACGCTGGTCGTTAGGATGATTGTAGGTGGGTACCAGCACAATCCCATTGGCAATGTAAAAGTTGGCATAGCTGGCCGGCAGGCGTGCGGCTGCCGGCCCGACAGGGCCAGGCATGGGAAGTGGTATGACCCGTAAGGCCTGGCCCTGCTGATCTGTAGCGGCTTGCAGACGTTGATAGTTATCTTGCAACACCTCGTAGTTGATATCTCGGGGGTCCTCTTCCAGCGCACACACCACTGTAGTCGGATCGACAAAGCGCGCGATATCATCGACATGTCCGTCCGTATCATCGCCAGCAATGCCCTGTCCTAGCCAGATGACATGCCTGACCCCGAGATAGTTGTGCAAGCAGCGCTCGAGGTCGGGACGCTGCAAGTGCGGATTGCGATTGGGATTGAGGAGACACTGCTCCGTGGTCAGGCAGCTCCCACGTCCGTTCACGTCAATGGAGCCCCCTTCTAGAACTATGCCGGGCTCAAAGCGTGGCATATCGAGACACGTCGCAATATATTGCGGCAAGTCATTGTCGGCCAAGAGATCGGCGTACTTGCCACCCCAGGCGTTGAACAGCCAATCGCTGATGGCGATCGGCTGGGACGCTCCTGTAGCCGCCAAAAAAATCGGTCCACTGTCGCGTAGCCAGACATCGGCGGTGGGACGCTCGTGCAGCACGACGCGCGTCGCCATCACCCCGGCGCGGTGCAGATGCTCTCGCACCGCCGATGCTGTCGCTGTATCGTTCACCAGCAGATGGACGGTTTCGTGCTCGTGTACAGCAGCAATCATGCGGAGAAAGATGTCTTGAACCTGCGCGAGTTGGTCTGGCCAGGTGACTGTGTTATGGGGCCAGGCTAACCAGGTGGCGGCGTGCGGTTCCCACTCCGCCGGCATGCGGTAGCCCAGGGCGCTAGGCATCTTAGGCGCCATGATCGAGAAACCTGGAGCGCAGAGCGTCATACGCATCAATACGCCGATCACGTAAAAAGGGCCAGTTCTGACGCGCTGTAGCAATGGCGGTCAAATCACAGGTCGCCAGGAGGAGCGCTTCCGTATCATGGGGCGCCCGTGCCAGCAGTTGGCCATCCGGGGCAGCCATAAAAGACGCCCCCCAGAACATCACCTCTCCCTCACGTCCCACCCGGTTCGCGGCTGCCACAAAGACGCCATTGGTCACCGCATGGCTGCGTTGTACCAACTCCCAGGCTTCGTGCTGGGCGCGCCTGACCTCCGGGCGCTCATGCTCATGCCAGCCAATCGCCGTGGGATAAAAGAGGATGTCTGCACCGGTTAAAGCCGTCAGACGCGCCGCTTCGGGAAACCACTGGTCCCAGCAAATCAGCACACCAACCGTCCCATAACGGGTGGCATAACTCCGAAACCCCAGATCTCCTGGGGCAAAGTAAAACTTCTCGTAGTACGCCGGATCATCGGGAATATGCATTTTGCGGTAGAGCCCGAGCTGGCGCCCATCCGCATCGAAGATGACAGCGCTATTGTGGTACAGACCCGGGGCACGCTGTTCAAAAACAGGCGCAATGAGGACGATCTGCAATGACGCTGCCAGTGGCCCCAGGCTTTCGGTGGTGGGTCCGGGAATGGGTTCTGCCAGACGAAAATGGGCTGTATCTTCCGTCTGACAAAAGTATCGTGAGCGAAAGAGTTCTTGCAGACAGACGATCTGTGCACCCTGCGCGGCGGCCGCACGTATCTGATCTATAGCGCGCTCCAGGTTGAGCTGCGGCTCCGGCTGTGTCTGCATCTGGACTAACCCTACCGTGACCGTCTGTGCTGGGGAGGACACTGCCATACACATCTCACCCTACATAAGCTCCTATTGCCCAGATCGCCCCTGCCATTTGGCTGGGCCAGGCAGGGCAGAGGCCTTTCTTATGTTGAGCATTATAACAGCCAACAGGAGCGATATGCTATCTGGGGAAGAGGCCAGCCACAATCGTTGCCAGATCGAGCCCGCGCATGCCGTGCACTGGGAACGCCATCCGCTATCCTTGCAGCAGGCGACACCGCTCACTATAGAAAGCTCTAGACAGGCCAGGTTTCCTGACGGTAGGCCATCTCCCAAAACAGGTATTCGTAACGGCAACTATCCACGAACAGGCGTGTCAGGCGGGCCTGTACGGCTGGGGTGGTGTGGCCGGCAAGGCGCTCGAGTAGAGCGCGCAACCAGGCCACCAACTCTCCAAACTCAGGCGCCGCATACATACGAATCCAGTCACCGTAGAGGGGTTGGGACGCCGGCACACCCTGCGCCGCCAGCCGTTGGCCAATATCACTGTAATCCCACATACACGGGAGCAACGCCGCGGTGATCTCACTTAGAGAGCCGGCATACGCCGCAGTCAGGAGATGCTGAGTATAGCTCCGCGTGTTGGGGGCGGCCTGGGTGGCTTCCAACTCGGCCACACTAATGCCGAACTGCGCGGCAAAATCCCGATGCAGCGCCATTTCCGTGTGCAACGTCGCATGTAATAGTGCAGCAAAGCGCCCCATAGTCTCGAGATCGTCGGCCTTGGCCACAGCTAGAGCCAGGACGCGGCAGTAATCAATGAGAAACATGTAATCCTGACACATATAATAGCGAAACGCCGCGAGCGGCAGTGTACCGTCACCAATGCCAGTGACGAACGGATGGTGGAAGACCTGTTCACGCACTGCGGCCGCCTGTTGACGCAACTGTTCAGTGAAGCGCATGCCCCTCTCCTTCTCGCGTTCTCTTGCCCTGGGGTATGCTGCCGAGCCCCTCTGTGCAGGACCAGAATACTACAGAGTGTATACCATCTCGACACAAAATCTGCAGGTGTACACGCGCACTGCATAACGGCGCTTGTCTTTTGCCAGATTAAATCGCTCAGAACCGCGCCAAGTCAATGCGCCGCAGATTGTGCGCCCGAATAGGACAGGTTGTACTCTGATTCATTTACTGGCGACGGCCTTGACCTGGGGCATATCGGTCACTCCCGCCAGCACCTTCAACACCCCATCCTGCAACAGCGTCGTCATGCCCTCCTGCTGCGCACACGCCGCCACCTCCGTAATCCGCGCCCGCTGCTGAATCAAGCGCTTGATCTCCGGCGTCGCCACCACCAGCTCGTGCAAC
>JBMDXC010000289.1:0-4528 GCA_048594805.1 Candidatus Entotheonellaceae bacterium
AGGAGCAAACGTCATGCCGAGATATGTTATTGAACGAGCCATCCCAGCCATCGGCACTGCGGAGCGCGAGGCACTGCGCTCCGCAGCGCAAAAATCAAACGCTGTCCTCGCCGAGATGAAGGCCGAGCGGAAAAACATCCAGTGGGAACATACCTACGTGGCTGGCGACAAAACTTTTTGCATCTATCTGGCGGATAGCGAGGCGCTCATCCACGAGCATGCCCAGCGGAGCGGCTTTCCTGCCACGCAGGTGACCGAGGTGCGCCGCATGATTGACCCGGTGACCGCGGAAGGATAAGAGAGACATGCGGCGTGGCGGCTGCAAGCGAGTGTCTCAACATAGCCTACGCTGCACGCTGCATCTCTCTGGGTCAGACTGCTCCAGTGCCCCCACCAATCTTACAAGGTCACTGAAGGTGTCAATCACATAGTCCGGCTGGCAATGCTGGAGTTCTGCCAGGCTGCCAAAGCCATAGGTGACGGCGCAGGTCTTGAGGCCAGCCGCTTTCCCCGCCAGGATGTCTGCTGTGGTATCGCCCACCATCAGTGCCTGCTGGGGAGCACAACGCAGCGCCGCCAGCGCCGCGATGACGGCATCTGGAGCCGGCTTTAACTGCAAGCCAGGCACCCAGCCTTGAATGTGTTGGAAGAAAGACGTCAGTTGCAACTGACGCAGCACCGTCTCAGCCTGCTCCTGGGCTTTTGTGGTGACCACACCGAACGTGAGAGACGACAGGGCGCTCAAGGTTGCGGTAATGTCGGGATAGGGGCGTGTATGGTGGGCGCAAAAGGCAGCGTAGCGGGAGCGATAGGCGTCTAGAAAGATCGTCAGTTGGGCTGGTAAGAGGGGATACCCCAGCTCCCGGGCCATATGTTCGAGTGGTTTGCCAATGTGCTGCGCAATGGCTGTCTCATCCGGCAGCACACCCTCAACAATACGGCGCAGGGCGTATTGAAAGGCCAGCGCGATATCGCGCCGCGAGTCAATGAGAGTACCGTCAAGATCACACAGGATGGTCGTGATTGGCCTTGCTATCATAGCATACCGATGCTCACAGCAGGTACGCCTGGCTCATGTGAGGTCTCCACTGGCACTCCAGTCATGCGTATGGCCAGAATACTCTGTACGGAATGCTCATGGTGGCGCAGCATAACAGAGATAGTCCCTTGGCACAAGGAGGAGGCGATGCCACGCAAAGTTTCAATTAGTTTTAACTGGCAAGGTCCGATGGACTATGATCAGGCCCTGGCCCGGGTACGATTAGCCGACGAGGTCGGGGTCGATACCGCCTGGGTAGCAGAAGCCTGGGGGCGTGACTGCTTTACGATCCTGGCGTTAATGGCGCGCGAGACGCGGCGCATTCAACTCGGCACGGGGATCGTCAACACCTATTCCCGGACCCCAGCGGCGCTGGCCCAACACTTTGCCACCCTCGACGAGCTCTCCGGCGGTCGCATGATGATCGGCCTCGGCACCAGTGGCTATCGTGTCATTGAGCATTGGCACGGGGTGCCCTTTCAGCCATCGCTCACGCGTCTGCGGGAGTACGTCGAGATTATCCGCATGATTCTGGCCGGGGAGCCCCTCAAGTACTCTGGGAAAATTTTCAATTTGCAACGTGGTTTTCGGTTGCGTTTCCAGCCGGTGCGTTCCCGCATCCCGATTTTCATTGCCTCCCTGACCCCGAAAAGCGTGGCGCAGACCGCACGTATTGCCGACGGCTGGATGCCGGTACTCATCCCGCTTGAGCACCTTGGACGTGAGACCCAAAAATTCCGCAGACTCGTGCAGGAGGCCGGCCGCGACCCGCACAGTGTCGTTATCCGTTCGCCGGGCAGCGTCACCGTTACACGTGATATCGACAAGGCGCGTCAGGAAAGCAAGGCACACATCGCCTTTTACATCACTAACATGGGGGACTATTACCGCGAACAGCTCATGCGCATGGGCCATGAGGAAGCTGTCACTGTGGTGCGTCACGCCTGGGAAGAAGGCGGCCACACCGCTGGCATCGCTGCCGTACCCGATGCCCTGGTCGACAGCCTGTTCTTTGCCGGTCCGGTCGAAGCCTGTGTGGAACGGCTGGAAGCCCAGGCAGAAGCTGGCATCGATCTGCATACGGTCAATGTGGCGATGGATGATATGCACGAGGCTGCCAGGAGTCTGGCGAAGCTCGTAGGCTGACCTGGCGTAAGCCAATGGAGGTCAGGACCCAGTACCCTATACAGACGTCAGTGGCGACAGCCTCTACCCGACGGGTGATGCGTCACTCATTCGGCACGGCTGTCTTTGTTGTCCCTCCGTGGCGTGTGACTCTGGGGCGGCAGTGCATCTTTACTGCCCCCTTGCTAAACGCGTCATCAGTGGCCTGGCTGGACCATACATAAGCCTCACCAGCAGAGAGATTGGCCAGCTTCTCTGGGGTAAGAGCGGCCAGCGCAGCATTGGCTTTTTGGATGTGTTTGAGCCACGCAGGGGAATTGAACTTGTGGAGTATGATCTGGCTCGATAGTTCGATCAAAGACACCGGCACAGAGGGAGGGTCCTGGCTCGCCACCATGATGCTCGTGCCCTTGTGTCGCATTTCGCGTACGACTTCAATGAGGCTTGCTACAAGGTCAGGACTCTCGATGTATTTATGAGCTTCGTCGAAAACGACGAGCTTGTTGAACGATTCCCCTGCATATCGCACATCAGCGAAGAGTTGGAGCAAAACAACGAAGAGGCCGAATGCCTCATCTTTTTCGATGAACTCGTCCCGCAGATCGACGATCACCAGTCGCCCAGGACGGATCACCTCGCCGAGGTGTGCGTTATCGTCGATATATTCGGCTGCGAGGTCTAATCGCTGATGGGCCAGATCCTTGAGGTGGTCCGGTAGGCGCGATGCGTTGATGCCTTGGCGAATGCTCACGAGTGATAAGTCGTGGCGGTGTTCTTTCATGACATAGTTGAGCTGCCGAATGTATGTCGACTGGTTCCCGACAGCTCCCATGAGAAACCGCCAGTGGCTCGCCTGTAGTTCAGCCGCCACAAACTTTAAAGGGCAAATCTCGATGTCGGGATATTCAGCACGACGTGCATCCAACTTGTCCTGAGGTGCTAAGAGTACTATATCCCTCCAAGCTTGCGGTTCTGCATCGTAGTGCTCCCGCAACGCTTGAAGTTGCCTTGCGTCGTCATTTGGTGCCACCATGCTGGTGAACTCTGGCTTGTAGTCCTGCGTGGGGCTGTAGTGGAAGATGATCGTCGTAAGCGGGTGTGGCAAAACATTGATGTGAGGCATAGCAAGCGCAGCCAGTTCCGCAATGGTGCCGAGCGTATAGCTCTTGCCTCCACCCTGGACACCAAAGAGGCTAATGGTGTGAGTTTCGTTAAGGTCAAGTGCTACCTTCCGTCCAGCCACCTCACCTAAAATTCCGTATTGTGGAGAAGGCCTGGTTGTTCCTAACAGGATGTCATACTTTACATCAGTAGTGTGTGCAGCACTTGTAGCGCTAATCCGTCCGACAGTCTCTTCAGAGGCTTGCGGCGGCTCAGACTGCAATCCAGCCGTTGTGCGGTGCTCCTTAGGGCTTGTGTCCTTCTCTAACTCCTCTTCAGTACCTATCCTGGATTCCTCCAAAGAACCTCGTACAGTTCCATCATCAGCATCATGGTCAGTAGGCTCGGATAGCGAGCGCATATTAGAGCTGCCTGCAGGTTCATACATGCCAGGGTGGATGCTGCGAGCCCGAGGTGTTCCGAGGAATGCTGCGTCTTGTAGACGAGGTACCGAGAGTGCCTGATCGGAGAGCGTCATCGTGCGTTCGCCCTCTCCTGGCTCATGCGCGGGAGCTTCGCCTTCGGACACGCTGGTGATAGCCCTGTCTGCCTCAATGAGCTGATGAATCAGATCTTTACCCACCCGATGGTACTCGATGCCACCTTCGTGCATCGCCGGTTCGGTGCCGAGCTTTTCAAAGTCAAAAATCAGCGCACTGCGCGTGAACTGCAGTTGATACCCCTGTTCTAATGTTGTGAGCAAAGCGTGTGCTTCTCCCGCAGCATCGGAGTCAAAAAGCCGGTACCGTATAGCGCGGTCAAGGTAGAACCCAAGCAGGGCTACGAACCCCCGCGTCTTGAGCAATCGGTCTGGTCGGTCTTTTGGCGTCCGATGTGGATCGAAATGATGCGCCAGGACCTGCTCGCTCCGGGTGACCTGCTCTGCGATGTGGCTCTTCAATTGGTTGTATGCACCAAAATCCCCCACACCTGCATCGCACTTCACTTCCACAAGGCGACATATAATTGTCCGGGCTGCTGCATCCAGGTCAAAGAGCGCAAAATCCGTGCGCTTGAAGCTGACCTCATCGTCCAGTTCTTCCGCGTGGCTTTGAAGCACACGGTACAGTTCGAGGTGCGCATCGAGCGGAACCAGAATTTGGTTCCTGAGCACACCCTGATAGTCGAGGTAGAGTCGTGCGAGAGCCAGGCCAAGGACTTCCGCGCGCTGGGCAGGGGACGAGACCAGCTTGAGGGCAAGAC
>JBMDXC010000029.1:0-15190 GCA_048594805.1 Candidatus Entotheonellaceae bacterium
TATGACCTGCTTGTCTGCAGCGCCCGCACAGTCTGAGCCAGTTTGTCCAGGACCTCACCCGAGGTGCCACGCAAACTGACCGTGCACAACGGTGTAATTTCACTCTCGTACAGATTCACCTCGATGAGTATGCCACCACGCTCACGGACCTGCATAGGAAAATACGCCGCTGGTGTCACCGTCGCAGAGGTCCCCGCCACAATTATACAGTCACAGTGCTCCACCGCCCGCCAGCACTGTTCCAGCACGTCACCGGGGATCGGCTCGCCAAAGGCCACGGTATCGTTCTTGAGGATGCCATTGCACTGAAGGCAACGCGGTGGTAAGACCTCGAAGGAGATCACGGCCATGGGGAAGCGCGCCGTGCAGTTTAGACAGCGTACCAGGGTCGAATTCCCGTGAATTTCCAGGATATTGCGACTCCCGGCACGGCGGTACAGATTATCCACATTTTGGGTGATGAGCCAGCGCAACACCCCCATTTCTTCTAGCGTAACGAAGGCGGCGTGCCCGAGATTCGGGGCAGCCCTGGCGATCGTCTCACGTATTTCCTGGCTTGCTCCAGTGGGCGCTAAACGCTCCTCCCAGGCTTTCTTGGGGTCCTCGAGAAAGCGCTGGTAGCCATCCATAGGCGGCTCGCCATATTTGGTCCATAGCCCGCCCGGTCCACGGAACGGTGGAATACCGCTTTCAACGGAAATGCCAGCGCCCGTCAGGGCTGTCACATACTCGGCTGCCAGTACAAGCTGTGCTGCTCGACGGATAGTGGCCTCAAGAGAAGAATCAGCTTGTGCCATGAAGGACTCCTGTCCAGCCTGCATAATATCGATAATTGCTTCCTGAGGAACGAACACGCGGTGATTCTATTCATGCTATCGCTGATCCGTCAAGAGCAGGTTCTGATATTGACACCTGAAGCAACCCTTGCTATGGTGGCGTCTGAGCCTACAGGGCGCATAGGTAGGCGCGCTCCACGTCTGTGCCAGTGAGGCTAGATAGGGCCATAGATACACGTGGGTTCCTTCATGTCTGCATTGGTGAGTACAGACAAGAGGCATCGCATGTATGGTACAAGGCAAGCGCGACATGCCTTTGCAGAGGGCAATTGCTCTATGTGGTCTGGTGCTCACGGTGACCTGTGGATGTCTGAGTCCCACGGCGCAAGGCGAACGAATCGACGTGGTGAGCAATCCGGAACTCGTCAAGTACTGTACGCCCAAAGGCGAGGGCAAATATACTGCCGTCGGTGAGAAAAATGCCTTGACCCTCGCCAAGAACGCCGCCGCAGAACGCGGTGGCAACGTCCTCCTGACGGTTGCGATCAGCAAGGGCAACAGCTTCACCACTGAAATCTACGGAAAAATATACGCGTGTACGCAAAAACCGTGAGGGTCAGCGGCAGACGTTGAGCTGTTTACCCCCCCGCCTCTTCTTCCATGAGGGTCAATTCGTCGGGATGGCGCAGAGTGTGACTCTCGCGTAGCCGGTCGCCACCACTCCGAAAACTACGCGTTGTCTGGAAAAATTCTGCCCCTTGCACCTCCGCCAGATAGTAAGCCAGAAGCTCGCCTGCCAGGCAGTACACTAACGGTGAAAAGACTTCTGGCACCGCCTGAGGAACCGGGAACACGATATCGGCCTGGGTTGGGAGGAATGGCTGCTCGCCACTGGCAATCGCCAGGGTTGGGCGCCCAATCCCTTTCACATAGGGCAGCAACTCCAGGGCGCGATCAACGCTCCGCCCAGGGGGGATAATGACGCACGTGGGGGTGTGCTCCTGGCGGTTAAAGAATTGAATGTGGGCCCATTCTTCGATATCTTGCCCCCAGGCGTTGGCCCCACAGCTCTCCACGAGTTTGGCAGCGCTGAACAGTGCCGTTGCATAACTCGGCCCAGAGCCCATAAACACCCATTGCTCAGCCTCCCCTAAACGCTCCGCGACCTGCTTGGCACGGTCGTCAGTCGCCTGGATAGTTGCCTGCATACAGGCAGCCACGTCGCGCAACTGTTGTCTCCAGGCCCTGGCTTCCGCTGAGGAGATGGCCTGACGTAGTTCCCCTAGATGTAATGCGCACACGAAGAGACTGAGTAGCTGCACGGTATACGAGCGAATACCAGGTGAGCGCCCTAGTGCCGGAATTGCCACAGCGATTGTGGCAGCAGCCTCACGGGCAATGCCGCTGGTGCCGTTCCCCGTTACCGCGATAGTATCAACCCCTGCCGCCCTGGCCAGCCCCACCGCCTCGATCGAGCGTGACACCTGGCCTGAGTTGGAGATCCCAAACAGCACAGTATGTGGGGGGAGCCTGTCAGCTTCGTAGCGGGCAAATTGCATGGCTGGGAGGGCCTTGACGGGCAGTCGGCAAAAGCGGGCAAAAGCCATTTCACAGGCCAGGCCGGCGTAAAACGAGTCCCCACACCCCGCGGTGTAGATTGCTTGCCAGCGCTGCGGCTGAAAATGGGTAAAGGCGTCCTGTACTGCACGCTCAGTGGCATCGAAGACTTCGAGCAGCAGAGCCGGTTGACTGACAATTTGCGCATACATCATATGGCGCGGTGAGGCAGCAGTAGCCATGCAGGCACTCCAGTGAGAAAAAAGGGTGAATGAAGGACCTCTGAAGGCGCTACAGTATACCAGTGGTAGCAGCCTGTTGGGCAAGACCTCGCTCACACCGGGTGGAGCTAGAGGAGTACGAGAGGTCATGAACATGCAGAGATATAGTACACAAGCCTTAAAAATTCTCTTGCTATTCACCCCTCGGGTACAGTAGCACACGCTTCATGGTCTGGCCCCCTCGGCCTGTCAAGAAAAACGTAGCGCTGAGCCGTCTTTTCTGGTAGAGTAAGTGCATTACTCGGTATCATAGGATCTCTCCTCTGATCCTCGTGCGGTGTCTCGCCTTTTCTTCTCCTCGGTATTGTTGCTGCATACTGTTTAGATGACCTGGCGATCTTTTGTCTCGTTTCCCCAAGGAACCTACGGGAACATCTATGTGGCCAATCTGGCGATGACCACCACAGCCAATGATCTTCGCCAGCTCTTTGAGCGCTAGGGCTTGGGTGTAGAGATGCATGCTGAATGTCAGTGCAACATGCTCTATCCTGCCGGTGGACGTCAACATCGCCGACGCGGGGTGGGCGACATGCCTGGGGAGCGACATCGGGACCTGGTATGTGCATACCATGGAGAAGGAAGCGTCTTTGTCTGTCACAACCATTCGTTTCCCTGTGCGTGTGGGGTTTCATGCGCGTGTGAAGCAGCGCGTGCACCAGTATTTCGCGGACAACCGCAAGCTGAAAACTGGTGACTGGCGTCTGTTTCTGAAAACCGGCATTATTGTGTCATGGTTTGGGCTGTTCTACATACTCTACGTCTTCTTTGCGACGTCCCTGCTCATGTCGCTCCTCACGGTTGTGGCCCTTGCCCAAGGCTTCATCCTGATTGGTTTTAATATGATGCATGATGGTGCACACCGCAGCTACTCGCGCCAGAAGACCATCAACTGGCTCATGGGATTCACGTTAGATCTCATAGGCGGCAGTCATGTCCGGTGGCGTCAGAAGCACAATATCCTGCATCACACCTATACCAATATTCATGCCTTTGACGCTGATCTGCATACCGCCGGCTTGGTCCGCCTCAGCCCAGAGCAACCCTGGCATCCGTGGCATCGCTGGCAACATCTCTATGCCTGGCCTGCATACAGCTTGTTGACGCTCTCCTGGGTCATGTACGGTGATTTTCGCACATTCTTTTCCGGCCATATTGGGCATCACTCATTGCCCAGACAGACGCGTATGGAAGCCGGCGTATTTTTTGTGACCAAGGTATGGTATTTTGGCTATATGCTGATCCTGCCTGCCTTCTTCCATCCCGTGCTGCATGTGCTCATTGCGTTCGTGGTCATGCATGGGCTCATAGGTTTCACCCTCTCGCTGGTGTTTCAACTCGCGCATATCGTCGCGCACACCGCGTTTCCCACCCCCGAAGCCCAGACTGGGAGGATGGCACACGAATGGGCCGTGCATGAGGTACAAACGACGGCGAATTTTGCCCCGACGAATGCGTTCGCCCACTGGTATCTGGGGGGGTTGAACTTCCAGATTGAGCATCACCTGTTCACGTCCATTTGTCACATTCATTATCCTGCCATCAGCACGATCGTCAGGCAGACGTGTGACGAATTTGCTATTCCCTATGTGTGCTACCCCACGGTTTGGGCAGCTATTGTCAGCCACTATCGCCTGTTGAAGACCCTGGGGAGTCGGAGTATACCACACTACCCACCCTCGTCGGTGGGACGGTCCTATAGTGTATAGACACCATACCACGTGCGGGTATCCACGTGCCCTCCCCCATACGGCGTCGCCGCACGGGGGAGAAGCGATGGCGTGCCCACACGCCGTGTTGCCTTTGTTCAGGAGGATTGTCCGTGAGTTTTACGTCGTTTCATTTGCATCCGTGTATTATGGCTGGGGTGCAGGCACTTGGCTACACCCTACCCACTCCCATTCAACTGCGGGCCATGCCACCGGTGCTGCAGGGCCGTGACGTGTTGGGCTTGGCGCAAACCGGCACCGGCAAAACCGCCGCCTTCGTGCTGCCGACCTTGCAGCGTCTTCTGCAGGGCCCCGGGGGTCGTCTACGCGCCTTAATCCTCGCACCGACGCGCGAACTTGCTGAGCAGATTCATACGGTCACCAGAGCCTTGGGACAGCACACGTCCCTGCGCCAGGTCACCCTTTATGGTGGTGTGGGTATGCAACCGCAGGTGCAGAAGCTGCGCACTGGGGTCGACATTGCTGTCGCTTGCCCGGGTCGCCTCCTCGATCACATTTGTCAGGGGACAATCAATCTGTCCCATCTCGAAGTGCTGGTACTCGACGAGGCAGACCGACTCTTCGATATGGGCTTTCTCCCCGATATCCGTCGGATTGTGCGGCACGTGCCGGCGCAGCGACAGACCTTGCTGTTCTCCGCTACCATGCCCGAGGCTATCTGGCACCTGGCCCAGGATATCCTGCGCACGCCGGTCACCGTACAGGTCGACCACACGGTCCCGCTGCCGACGATCTCGCATGCCCTGTACCCCGTCGCACCGCACCTCAAAACCGCGCTCCTCGCAGCGCTTTTCCGCCATACCAAGCCCACGTCGGGTCTGGTGTTTACGCGTACGAAGCGCCAGGCAAAACGCGTAGCACATCATCTGGCCCAGGCGGGATACCGTGCCACGTCGCTGCAAGGCAACTTGTCGCAGTCCAAGCGTCAGGCGGCCCTCGAGGGCTTCCGGAGCGGCGCGTTTGAGATCCTGGTTGCGACCGACCTCGCCGCACGTGGTCTTGATGTGTGGCACATTTCGCATGTCATTAACTATGATATGCCGGAGACGGTTGACGCCTATATGCATCGCATTGGTCGCACCGGCCGTGCCACCAGAACCGGGGTGGCCTTCACCCTCGTCACCCACGACGACGCAGCCATGGTGTCCACGCTTGAGCGTGCACTCGGTGCGCCGTTGGAACGACGGACGCTGCACGGCTTCGAGTATGCCACGCCCAGGTCCGCATATGATATTGACCGTGGCCGTGCGCCACGCGGCCGGCAGCCCCAGCGTGCCCAGGCCACCGCAACCTACATCGGGGCCCGGTCAGGGTTCAACACACGGGAAGAGCCCTCAGGTGCCACACCTGCGCCGCCCCTGCCAAGCGCGCCGGGACGAAGCCCGCATCGCTCGCCGAGTAGACGCTGGCAACCAGCAGTGGCAGTGCGTCATTGGTGGTGAGTCAGGAGCCCGTCGCTGGCGGCCGTTGTCGCGTTCCTGCTGGAGACATGGCAGGGACGCATCCCTCTTCGAGGGGAGAGGGCGCCGGCCATGCTGTGGCTGACAACTCCCTTGGCTCCCGTCACGATGGCGCCCGTACGGGTCGATACGACGGACGTCTCTCAGACGTATGGGATACATGCGTATCATCTGCGGGTCTGCGACGTGCTCGGCCTCGACCACGTGTGGTATGAGGCGCTTACAGCGCATAAAACGTCGCACGAGCATGTACCCCTTGAGCTTGGGCTCGCACACCGACAGCCTACTGTCTTTACTCCCCCTCGTTCCCGTTGTCGAAGGCACTGTCATACTCGTCCTCGACAGCATCCTCACTTGGGTCATCCACTTTGAAGACGTTTTCTTCCTCCAGGATGTCGTGAAGCGCCGGGAGAGGAACAGGAGAGGTGGAGGTCTCCGGCACAGGAGTGGTGTCTAACAAACCAAAATCAGTGGGGGAAAAAGCATAACGCACCTCACGCGTCCGCGCGTTGAAGGCATGGCGTGCAATGCCGTACTGCACCCTGATGGAGCGGGCCTGTCCCCCGAAATACTCGTAGACATCACGGATGATGTGCTCACGCATGCTGTCCGTCAAGGAGTACTCAGTCTCATTATTAATAGTCATACTTGCCATCGCTATACTCCTTTTCCCTTATTGACTGTGTGCGAGCCATGACCCCAGACACAAGATCAGCGTCTGGCGCTCCTCTGTTTCCAGTGCGGCGGTAGCGAGGATCTCTAGCATGGGCTCTCCCGCGCTCCATAGATGCGAGACGTCATCCCCTCGCTTGCGCGTCCCTTCTCCTGCAAGATGGTCTGTGTTCACATGGACGACATCACCTATGGCCCTGTGGCCAACCTGGGGAGCAATCGGAAGGAGCATGAGGGAGATGAGCAAGAACCTCACGTATGCACCTAGGGAGGGGGATACCCCAGCGACCACCAGGCAACTATGCCAATCGCTAGCATCAAAAGGATCAGCAGAAACTAGAGCATTTTGTCTACCATACTGCTTGCACCTCCTCACCAGATTCCATCTGATCATTCCAGAAGCACCTATGTCTCCTCATACCTAGGCGCAGGCATGCACGCTTTAGGATATCTCCTGCCGAGGAGTACCACCCCTCGGGCTTAAGGATCGCCGGCGGGCCGGCCTCGGGATAGCCCGCATTGCCCACCTGCTCGCAGGTAACCAGGGCTGGAGCGCGACAGGGATGGTCGTTTCAGGGCATCCCACCGCCTAGGGCGCTGTGACGCGCCTCCCGGCAGTTACCAGCGCTCGCGCCGTGGTCGTGGCCGTTCTTCTCGGGGCCTCGCCTCATTCACACTTAAGGTCCGTCCCCCCAGAGCAGCGCCTTGCAGTCCGGTGATGGCAGCTCGCGCGGCTGTATCATCGGACATTTCCACAAAGCCAAAGCCCCGTGGGCGCCCGGTCTCCCGATCGGTCATAATTCTGACGGTGTCCACGACGCCATACCGCTCAAATAGCTGACGAATGTCTTGCTCAGTGGCGGAGAATTCCAGATTGCCGACAAAAATATGCATGGATGGTTTCCTTGAGTCTAAAAAAACACGTGTTGCCGGATGAGCCGAACAGGATACTGGTGCACGATGCAGGAGACATCGCGCACAAGGTCCGGCATGATAGACAGACGTGGCATGCAAGATATCCGCTGATAGTAGAAGAGCCAGGGGCTGAAATACACCTTTTTGGAATTGGGTCAAGTACCCCCTCATCTCTCGATCTGATACCCCAACGCATCCGCATCGTGACCATGCGACTCCCCTGGACCCACGAGCGTCTCAGTTCGCGGGTGCGGCTCATCCCTTAGAGGAGTCACCGTGTGCGGCTCCGGGTGTATACCGACGACCTCCAGCGCATCGTCTTCGCGCGGCGCGCCGGTACTGCGACGCTCTTTTGCCGCCAACCGCCGCTGCGCCTTATCGTGCTGTTTTTGCTGGCGGGCCCTTTCCTTCGCACGCTTTTGAAAGGTCTCTCGCGATTGGCTTCGCCATCGTATTCCTCGCCTCCGTGTTCTCTCCCTACGATCGCTCACGCATGTGGATCGTCTACGCGGTATCGTCATCGACCGCGTTTGCTTGGCGACTCACACCGTATTCGCCGCGCGCATCCTCGGCGTTGCTGTCGTCTTCGGCGTCGAAGCGTATGGGGCCGGTCGCGCGCTTGTATATGGGACGCTTCGGTCCATGCTCGGCGTGCGCAGCGCTCTTCAATGGCTTGCGCCGGCGCCGTGGCACCGCGTCTGGGCCGAAGTGCCGGCGGTCTCCGGCACTTGTCTCCGCCGAGCTCGATGAGCGAGGCGTAGCGGTGCGAGAGGGACCCGTGGTCGTACGATCGTCCCTGGCTCGAGCTTCGCTCACCGCCAGCGGTCTGCCCTTGAACGCCTGATCGTTGAGGTGTCGTATCGCTTCCTCGGCGTCGGCCCGTTCGCGAAACTCCACGAATGCGAACCCGCGAGGCTTTCCGGTGTCGCGGTCGGTGGGCAGAGCCAGGGAAACAAGCGGGCCGACTGCGGCGAAGTGGTCACGCAGCTCAGCCTCGGTCACGTCATACGGGAGGTTTCCAATAAAAAGGCGCACAGCCATTACGTGTTTCTCCTGTGTCGATGGTGTATGGAAACGCCAACCCCCGGTGCGACTGTTCTCAGCCGTGAAGCACCGCCACACCGTTCCAGCGCTTTGCTGTCGTATCGGTTGCGAGCCCTTACCGCCGCAGCAAATGGCTCCTGGGGCTACCTCTCGCCACACGTCCGATGAGTCGTGATGGCCGCCGGGGCGACGCCGGCCACCACGCTCTTCGCGCGGGTGAGATGCGTTGACTGTCAGCGAGCGGCCGCCGACATCCGTGCCGTTGAGCTGCACAATGGCTTGCTCAGCGTCCTCGTCGTCTATATCGACAAACGCGAAGCCCTTCGACTGGTCGGTGCCGCGCTCGGTGATGATAGTCACGGATTCGACCTGGCAAATGTGTTCAAAGAGCACGAAGCGGGGCGTCATGGACCGTTGTGTGCCCGGGGTGCAACGCCGAGCTTCGCCTTTCGTAGCGTCATACGCAAGAGGCCCCCCATGCCCCGACCTGGGAAAACGCTGGCAAGGATCACCACCGACGATGCAGCCCTTTAAGCATAAAAATCAGAAGGGCTCGAGGGAAAAACCGCGATATCAGCGAGGTGCTTCGTGCGGAGCACCGCCCGGAACCATGCGGCCACTGGGGTACCAGATACCCCGGGAATGTAGAAGTTGTCCTTTTTCTCTCCTTGCATGTCCGTCCACGTATGGAGGGTAACGCCTCCGTGTTTGGCTTGGTACTGCTCGACATAACTATCCGTGGACTGCCCTCTCCGCTGTTGTGGCCACTGATCTCGGCGCTGATCGAGCCAGCCCTGGCTGTCACACGGAATTGCACCTGTGCACCCACCGTCTAACGCGTCTTAATCTCGGAGCAAGAGGCGACTACCCAGCGTATCAGAGCGAGATCGAGGACTTCGAGCCGTGCCATTGTAAAGGAGGCAATCACCTAGTCCGGACGACGTCGTGCTCCAGGACGAGGGCCTCATATTGGGCTTGCAGCGCAACCAAGTTACTGGCTTGTCGAGAATAACATGACGTGTGCAATATGGCTTCCTGCCATAGCTTATCATCGAAACTATTTATACTTTCTGGCATGGTAACCGCATTTTCAATAATATTCAACCATATATTTCTTTATCTTTGTAAGATATTTCTTGGTAACAGTTTCCGTCTTGATTTGTGGTCAATGATCCAAAGGATCAAATAAATTCAACAATCCAAAGGTGAGATACAGAAGACAGTTTGCTATTCCCCGCACCTTACAATCATTTTGGCTCCACCAGGCCATGGCCCTATGGTGGCGGGTCCACCGCAGTCAAACGACGGCGAACTACTTGAGCGCGTGTCTCCCCACCAGGTAAATTTTGAGGGATTACCACTATTCGGGAAGGACAATACAGGATGCATCGGCACAGGCACCATCTGGACCGGGAGGAACATCAGGAAACTCGCGAGCTCGTCAAGAGTGCCTTCAGCCTGGCACGGGCCCTCGGCATCAAGACCCTCGTGGTGCAAGCGGACGAGATCAGCGACAGGCGCCTGGTGGAGCAGGTGCGCGACGACGAGCGCCTCATCTGGGTCGCTCGCGAACGGAAGCAGATGCCCGTCTCTGATCCTGCCAAAGACGTCGTACTGGCCATGCCGGATGCCGTCCTGAACCGTCTCAGCCAGCTCAACCTGGCCTTGTTTCTCGCGGCGCTAAATCGCCACCTCGGCCCAGAAGAGAAGGTGCTGGGTCTATCCGGCGTCACAGGATCGCAGCGTCTGGACACGCTCGTCATTGCCAAGCCGTCGCGGGATTATCCGTGGCTGCGGCATCACAAGAGCGCGATGGCCGTGACGCGGCATCTCGCCAGCTTGCTGGAGATCGCCTTACACTTCGCCCGCGAAGGCCGTGAAGGAGCGTCCATCGGGGCGATCTTCGTGCTGGGCGATCGCAGCACCTTGTCTCCCCACCTGCGCCAGTTGATTCTCAATCCCTTACAAGGACACGCGCAGGCAGCGCGGAGCATCCACAATCCAGATTTCCTGGAGACGTTGCGCGAATTGGCGGCAATGGATGGCGCGTTTATCGTTAATCGCCGTGGCATTGTGGACTCGGCGGGAACGTATCTGGACGCGCCCGTCGGGCAGGGAAGACTCAGGCCTGGTTTGGGCGCCCGTCATGCCGCGGCGCTGGCCATCACCACTGTGACCGACGCGACGGCGATTGTGATCTCTGCCTCGTCCGGGACCGTATCGGTGTATGATGGCGGTGGGACGGCGCTCGAACTGGAACAAGCCCATCTGGGATCGTGAGCGTGATGTGTGCGGCGGTCTTGCAAAATGTCACTCCTAACATCATACGGCCTTGACAGCTCCTGATATATAAATCTGCATACGGGGCGGGCACCTATGCTCTCCTTGCCCGATCACCCCCCTCACCAGGAGTGTTTCCTGGCGGAGCGGTGTGTGGCGCGATAGGCGTCGAGTTCCTGATCAGAAACGGTACAATGGGGCCACAGGGGATGCTCCCCAGTTTCCGCCAGGAGCGCTCGCTGTAATTTCTGGTAACAGAGGTCTGCAGCGTCCTGATAAAAGATCTGCCTCTCGGCAAACGCCTGGTGTGAGATAGTCAGGATAAAGTGGCGGCTGGCTCCTGGGGGATCGAACACATAATACGAATAATCCCTGCCGTGGGGCTGCACTTGAAAGCCGGCATACTGGATGCTCATGGGCATAAGTCCTCCCGGATCTGTGATGTTGGGACGTGCGGTCGCCTCAGTACCTATCGCAGGCTCCCTGTGAGAAGCCGGTGTTGCCCAGTCAAGGCATTGTGAGTCTCACGAGGCCCGTGTGCGGTCATGGGTGACAGCGCTATCACCAAACCTCATGATGCGCACCAAGTGGTCTCCCTTGGTGCAGCGTCGCCAGCGTTGATGGGCCTCTGCCACGCCTCGGCGAGCAGCCCACCCTACGGCTCAAAGATCCCCTTGCGTATGACCCAGGCATGGGCCGTGGCAAACTGCACGATAGCGCTGAGGACTGCGGTCACCCTGGTATGGGTCTTTTCATCTGCGGGCGTCATGCTGGCCTTTGGCGCGTCGGGGTCTCCTGGCCTGTCCCACACGTTGCCACAGTATTGCTGTAGCTCAATCAGCTGCCGGTGGATCAGCACGCCCGCCACGACTGTGGCACGGAGCGCCTGTCCCTGCACCGGGGTATACGTGCAGGTGAGTCGGAGAATAGGCGGGGTCATGGCGGCTGGCGGTGCCGCCACTACGAGCCCCAACTCTTCGAGGAACTCCTCGACCGTACCAAACCGCACTCGCATACGCTCTCCTCGCGTTGGGCACTGCCCTTGCCGCCTACCACCCTCGCCTGCTGGAGGCCGCACGGGACTCGGCCATGCTAGCAGCGATGGGATCAGCGCTCAAGGAACAATTCCGCCAATTCCTGTGGCTTAATGCCATGGCCTGCTTCTATCTGCGCGGCCGGATAGGCGTCCACAAGGAGGGGATACCCCCAGGCCCTGAGTTCCTCCTCCGTCTCCTCCTCTGTCTTAAAGAAACAGACTTCACGCCTGTCCCCCTGCTCGTAGTGGGCCCAGATCTCTCCGCGTTCATCCATCCATACGATAATCTTCATAGTCTGTCGCCTTGTAGGCATGTCTTCTCTCCACTCCTGGGCGCTTCCCCCTGCCCCCTGCCCTCCTCCAAGGTCATCGCTGAAATATGGGGGCATTTGGCTCTTGGGTCTTGTCACCCTCGGGGAATCGCTGATTGCTTCTCCCTCTTCACTTGCCTTTTTTCCTTCAGCGTTTTTTGTGGCTTTTTCTTATCGTTTTGCTTCTTCGTGTCTCTCGCTTTACTCATGCAATGTCTTCCCCGTTCTAGTCGTCATCTTGATCGCTGCAAGCTGCACTGAGATGGAAATTGGTGGAGCCCGCGTGGAGCGGTCTCAAATCTCTGCATGGCACGCAGCGTGGCTCTGTCGCACGCAGGTAATTTTTGAGGAAAAATCTGACAATACCATCCCAGAAAGTCAAAGACTCGCACGCCTCAGCTTTCCCGATTTTCGGTCATGTGCAACAGACCCAGATTTCATCTTGTTAACTATAATAAGTTACTTAACTATTTTTGTCAACATAATTGTGGATTTATAATACAAAAGAGCGTTGCTTGACAAATTAAGTAAACTAGCCCATCATAGGTACGTATATGAGCGTTGCTTCTATTGCTGCAGGTTATCGACACTCAAGAAGGATTAGGAGGACATATTCTAGGCCTCCTGGCTGATCCTTCGCCGTTTCTCCTCTGTAGTGCTCCTGCGTACTGCTCGCATACGCTGGCGACCGGCTTAACACTGACCCTAGAAGGACCTTGGTGTGAACATTTTTGTTGGCAACCTTGCGGGTACCGTAACTGATCAGGAGATCCGACAGCTCTTCGAGCTGTACGGCCCTGTGGACTCGATTACTGTGATGACCGACCGCGAGACAGGCCATCCGTATGGTTTTGGATTTGTGGACATGCCGGAGCGCAGCGCGGCCAGAGCAGCCATTGCAGGACTCCACGGAACGGACCTCGCTGACCGCGCCTTAACGGTCAACGAAGCCAACTGGTGGGTGCGGACTGTGAGCCAAGCTGCTCCCGCAGGGAGGTAGCGTACTGTCCTTCCCCACACCCATCCTAGACGAGCCCACCGATAGCGCGCATCCAGGCAAGGTGGTCCGCGGTTGGCGGTGGCATGCTGACGATAAGGGTATAAAGGAGGTGACCATATGGTGTGCAGCTCATGCTGGTGGTTATCGTGCTATGCACAGGTAGGATCGTTCTGGATAGGTCGGCGCTGCAGGCACGCGTACACTACGCCCCTCTCGCCAGCGGCCCCTCGCGAGACATTAGCGCTCCAGGCCTTTACGCACGGGAACTCGTGCTTGGCTGCGGGGCAGTTTGCCGACGCTATCGCCGCATTTCACCAAGCGCGCAAGATCGATCCGAAACATCCCCATGTCGCTGGCCGGCTCGCTGAAGTGGAACGGCGGCAGCATGCGCCGAGCGTTACGCCGCTCGGCAACGCCACAGTCTGACCCACCGTCCGTGAGCAATCGGCCCCGGCTTCAGGGCTCGCGGCCCTGCGGCCGTCAAGAATTTCTCAGCGCGCTGCAGCAGAGCGTGACCTCAGCGGGTACCGCCGGGTCATCCTCATGAGAATGTGCCCAGCACCCTGAGCAGATGCTGGTGCTGTTCGTGGCGATGCACTATGAAGCGTAGGGGATCCCAGCCTGCCCCGCCTGTCTGCTACAACATACGAAAATGCAGCGGATCTCTGAGATTTTGCAACTCCCGATAATAATAGAGAGGTGTCGGCCGCTTGTCCTTGAACTTCAGCCGCTTGAGGAAGGCGATTTCCTCCGCCGTCGCATCGCCGCTGAGGGACGTATCATTGAGGAAGGCCTCCAGCCCCGGCTCCTGGCCGCCAGGGTCTTCGGCAGCCCTTTCAAGAAACGCAAATTTCTTCAGGTGCTCGGGGACTAAGCGACGGTTTAAGACAATTTCCATGCCAAACGTCGTGAGATCAATGTCCCAGGATTCCAGCAGTGGCTCCAAGAAGGCGATGCAGTGTTCGTGCGACACGTTGAAGATATCTGCATCCAGAAACTCCAGCACGATCACCCGCATCTGTTCATAGCTGCGCTCACCGAGTCGCGCCATGCTGCGGAGCCAGGTTTCACTGGCTAATTCTTCTCTAGCGATGTTCTTGACCACGTCCAACAGCTTCTGGGTGACGAGGCGTTCGAGTTCGCCGAAGGGCTGCTTCGCAAAAATCGTCCGTATATATGATTCTTTTTCGCGCGGGCATTTGCGGAGAATCAACGCGCGCATGTCTTGAAACAATGGCGCAGGCGGCTCCCCCAATTTGCCCTGCAGTGCTTCCTGACGCTGGAGGTCCGCTAGCTTCGCCAGCTCACCACGCGGGAGCTGCAAAAAGGTTTCCATTTTGTCATAAATATCGGTGCGATTCGGCGCGGGAGGTGCTTTTTTCCGCGTCAGCAACTGCGAAATGTAGGATTCCGTCACTGCAGTGGCACGCGCTAGGTCACGTTGCTCGTACCCCAATTCGGCCAGTCGCTGCCGAATCACGAAAGCCACATCCACGGGATATCCCTCCTTGAAATTAACTGTCTATAATTAAAGAATCTCTACTATCGAAAATATTGCATATAATAATTCACAAGTAAAGTTAATTAATCTACGATGTTTCAAATACTTTAGTTTCCGCTAAATTGTGGCAGTGATGCCGACATCAGGCAAGTTCTCAGGTAGAGTAGAGTTGCCACACTGTACTCTAGGAGGCTTGCCCGATGTCGACCATAGTCTATCGTATTTCTGTCTGTTAGGGGCGATATTGATCGACGTGCCCGTCGGCACCAATCTGGGGCTGTTCTGGCTGCTCTGGGCGCTCATCTCTGGTCGGTTCCTGCTCAGTCGGGGTGCTGTCTTTCCGGCCCTCGCTGATAGGGGACTGCCTGCAGACTGCGTATTCCGGTGATTCCTGCCACCCAATCCGGTGCAAAGCTGCCACCTCAGCCGAAGGACGCCTGCCACCCAATCCGGACGAAAGCTGCACCCCATCGGGACTCCATCGGAGCACAGCGACGCCGGGGGTGATCGGGTTACATTGCGGGTCCGTCATGTTTGATGGTGGTGTGCCGTTTGCGCATGGACTCTCCTCTGCGGGCAATCGTGTACGCGTTCTGGAGCCGGCGGTCCAGGAGCGCGTCAGCCAGGGTC
>JBMDXC010000290.1:0-3717 GCA_048594805.1 Candidatus Entotheonellaceae bacterium
CACACGCAGGACGCCGACCTGCGCGAGGCCACTGCCGGGCTTGACGCCACCGCACGGCAAGAACTCACCACAACTGTGGCAGCGCGCTTGCACGCTACCGCTCAGTTCGAGACCACAGAAGACAGAAATCTACGGGTGCTCATTGATGACAGTGTCGTACGTGAAGCCTTTCTGACGGGACGAGAGAGCATGCGGTGATGGGACATACCGCATGCTCCCTTCTCAATCAACGTATGGCATGACCTGCTCTGCAAACAGCCGCATGGATTCCATAACCTGCTTGTGGGGAATCTTGCCGCCTGTGTTGAACCAGCAGATAAACTGATTCATCCCAAAAGTCTCTTTGAACCACTGGAGGCGTTCGATGCAATACGCTGGGTCCCCGAAAATGGCGATAGTGTCGAGCACCTGGTCATAAGTCATCTGCCGCAAACGCTCCTGCAACTCCTGCATGCGGGGGAGATGGGCTGTCTCCTGCCCTTGCGGCGCATTGTACATGTCACGCAGGGTCCGGAAGTAATGCATGATGCTGGCTTCTGGATGCTCACGGGCTCGGGCCATTGACGACGCGACATAGATCGGCGCCATAATGGCCACCTCATCACCGCTCCGCAGGGTGCCATGCTCGCTCAGGAGGATGTTGTAGGTCGTAATGTCTTGCTGCAGACGCGACACCGGCACAATGACCGAGGATGAAAAGATGCGCCAGCCACGCTCCCCTGCCAGTTGAAACGAGTCAGAACTGTTACAGGCAATCCGGATGGGCGGGTGCGGTTTTTGTAAGGGTTTTGGCACGACCTGTACATCGCGATACTGATAGTATTTGCCTTCGTACGAAAACGAGTCGGTGGTCCAGGCGAGCAGCACGACATCGAGAGCCTCGAGAAACCGTTCACGGCTCTCTTCGAGGGCCACATTGTAACCGGCAAAGTGGATCGGGATTGAGCCCCGTCCAGCACCGTACTCCAGGCGGCCATTGCTGAGGATGTCGAGGGTCGCAGCATCTTCCGCATTGCGCAGAGGCTGATGCAAAGGTAAAAGGTTCACCGCAATACCAAGACGAATGCGGTGTGTGCGCTGCGCCAGGGCGCTGGCCACCAACAGGGGTGATGGCATAATGGAAAAACTCGGGAAGAAATGTAGCTCCGCCAGCCAGGCCACATCCAGACCCAGCGAGTCCGCGTGCTGGATCTGCATCAGGGTATCTTCGTACCGTTGCAGCGGGCTCTGTTCAGCGGCGCAGGGCAGTTGGTAAAACGTGCCAAACTCCATGAAACGTACTCCAGTTCGTAGGCGCCAGGCGGGGCGTAGCCATGATATGCCCACGCCATGTGTCCGGCTTGTGTGCGTCATCCCTTATCGACAACCGGGGTATTATAGGCTGTTCCCATGGCCTGGAGCAAGCGAGACCCCAGTGGGCATGGTCTGGGCGCTAGGGGTAGTTTACGGTACAATCGTGCCAGGGAGTGAGAGTCACCATATGCCACCCAGGAGGTATGCATGCCACCCAAACCAGCCGTGAGCCTTGCTGCTGTAGCCGGGCGCCGCAAGGCTACGCTTGAGCTGGCTCAGCGTATTGAACAAGAAGGGTTCAGCGGAATCTATTGCCCCAGCTTTGGGGATGGTATGGGGCTGTGTGAAGGCCTGGCCCTCACAACGCATGAGATTCCCTTCGGCACCAGCATTGCGAACATCTATACGCGCCATCCGGCAGACTATGCCCAGACCGCGGCGCTCATCCATGAATTGTCGCAGGGGCGCTTCCGCTTTGGTATTGGCATCAGTCACGGGCCGACCTATGATCGTCTCGGTCTCACTGTTGGCAAACCGCTCAGTGATATACGCCGCTTTGTCGATGACCTGCGAGCGGGCGTTGGCCAGGCTGGCGAGCTTCCCCCGCTCACGCTGGCCACGCTACGCCAGAAAATGGTACAACTGGCTGGCGAGATTGCGCAGGGAGCTGTGTGGGCCAACGCCGCGCGCTCGCATATGTCTCAGTCGTTACAGCATCTCCCCGCCGAGAAGCGGCGGGACCCAGGGTTTTTCATCGGCAATATGGTGCCCACATGTATTGATGACGACAAAGCCGCCGCCGCCGCGGTCAATCGGCGCACGCTGAGCAGCTATGTGCGCTTACCGAATTACCAAAACTACTGGATCGAGGCAGGGTTTGAGGAGGAGATGCAGGCTGTCCGAGCGGCTCTCACCAACAAGGAAAGCGATAAAATTCCTGACCTCATGTCTGATCGTTGGCTGCAGCAGGTGACGCTCTACGGCAGTGCCGCTGAAGTCCGTGAAGGGATCGAGGCCTGGTACGAGACAGGCATCAACACGCTCATCGTTGTACCCTCGTCGACGCGTGGAGGGCAGATGGTGGCGTTTCAGGAGCTTATCGACGCCTTGCGCTGAGGCCGCTGAGCATATCGCGGCGCTGTCAGCCCAAATCTGGGGTGTATGTCGTCAGGTTGCTGGTGGATACAGGCTCTGTCTGGACGATGCTGCCCGCGGCAGGGTTTTCATCCCTGTGCTGCAAGCTATGGGAATATGTCAACGTCCCTGGTAACTCGGGGACCGGCGCTCGGCGAAGGCGCGCGGCCCTTCACGCGCATCCTCGGTCTGGCCGATAATCCAACGTAGAGCGCTGCCGAAGCGCAGGGCTTGCTCAAGAGTCTCGTCCAGGGCGCTCTGGGCCACCTCTTTCGCTGCCCTGACGGCCAGCGGTGCATGGCCGGCGACGCACCGGGCAATCTGCTGGGCGGTGGGCAGCAGTTCGCTCGCCGGCACGATCCGACTCACCAGACCCACGCGCAGCGCGGTGGCCGCGTCGATGGCATCGCCGGTGAGGATCATCTCCATCGCCATGGCCTGTGGGATCGCCCGTATGAGGCGCTGTGGGCCGCCACCGCCGGGAAAGAACCCGCGCGTGATCTCGGGCAGGCCAAAGCGGGCCTCGGGGGTGCAGATGCGGAGGTCGCAGAGGAGGGCAAGCTCGAACCCGGCCGCCAGGCAGTACCCATCGACCGCCGCGAGCAAGGGTTTGGGGATGGCGAGCGTCGAGAAGCCTCTAGCACGGCTCGTCTCGATAATGGACGCGGCAGAAGCGTCGGCGGCCCGACCACTCTGGGCCCGCTCTTTGAGATCGGCGCCGGCGCTAAAGGTCCCCCCGGCACCGGTGATGACAGCGACTCTGATGTCGGCGTCCTCACGCACCCGCTGCAGCGCGTCCATGAGCGCAGCACTGAGTTCGCGGTTCATGGCGTTGCGGACGGCAGGGCGGTTGAGGGTGATGACGGCCACGTTGTCAGCCAGGT
Source organism: Candidatus Entotheonellaceae bacterium (assembly GCA_048594805.1). Lineage (GTDB taxonomy): Bacteria > Tectomicrobia > Entotheonellia > Entotheonellales > Entotheonellaceae > SXND01. The sequence goes on from JBMDXC010000290.1 coordinate 3,312, forward strand.
CAAAGAGTAGAGTGTCACTATTCATGATGGTCCTCCTCGCATGCATGACGACAACGTTACAGGGGTATGTTTGTCCACTGCACTACGCTCCCTCGCCCGGCCTCATTACCAGCCCATGCATGGCACGCCAGATTTTCTCTGGGGTCAGGGGCGTATCAATGTGGCGCACACCGCAGCCGGCCAGCGCGTCCAGCACAGCGTTGGCCACAGCGGCAGGAGCGGCCACCGTTGGCAACTCCCCTACGCCTTTGATCCCGAGGGGGTTCATGGGAGACGGCGTCTCGACCGTGTCAGTGCTCAGCTCTGGGAGCCCCACCGCTCTGGGGAGCGCATAATCCAACAGGCTCCCCGTCAGCGGCTGCCCCTCCGGGCTATAGAGCATACCTTCCCACAGGGCCTGTCCAAT
>JBMDXC010000291.1:0-5028 GCA_048594805.1 Candidatus Entotheonellaceae bacterium
CGTCTGTCAGATGCTCAGTTGGGACAACATCACCTCCAAAGGTACCCCACTGATGATGCCTGATTACTTTATTTCCTGGGGACCGATTATGACGGAGGAGATCAGGACTCTGTATCACTTTCCGCCAGAGCGGATTTACGAATGCGGTGTGCCTCATTTCGATGTATACGCGCAGTCGGAGCACTTTACACCGCGCGAGGACCTACTCCGGCGCCTCGGCCTGCCCACTACGCAGCCGTATTTGTTCTACGGTATGGTGGCCCCGTATGCTGCCCCTCGCGAACTCGACATCATCACCTGGCTGGCGGAGAAAGTCCGCGCGCATGCCTTTGCCACGCCCTGCTCGCTGGTGATTCGTCCCCATCCGCAGACGATACGCGGCGACTATGCGCGCGACCGTGAGGAAATAGCCAGATTGCAGGCTATCACAGGGCCGCTGGTGGCGCTTGACATGCCCCCAGTCCTGTCTGATCGCCTCGCGTGGGACCTCCCGAAAAGTGACATGTACACCTTAGCCAGCCTTTTAGCGGGGAGTGCCATATGCATCAGCGTAGGCTCGACGTTATGCCTGGATGCCTGCATGGTGGATTGCCCGGTCATTAGCATAGGCTTCGATGGCGACGTAGAATTGCCCTACGATCAGTCAGCCCGTCGCGGCTTGGATTTTACCCATATTAAAAAAATGCTCGCACTCGGGGGCGTACCAGTGGCGCGGTCCTTTGCGGACCTCGAAGCGCACATCAATGCTTATCTCCGCGAGCCGCACCTGGATCGGGACGGGCGTGCCTACACGGCAGCGCAAGAGTGTGGCCCACAAGATGGCTGTGCCGCGACTCGGGTCGCCACAACGCTAGGTACCCTGTGCCAACAGAGGGTGCAAGGCAAGCGGGTAGGATAGGAAGGAGACACCGTGGCATCACCCGCTTTATATGTCGTCATGTACCACTACGTACGTGACCTGCCGCACACGCCTTTCCCGCGCATCAAGGGGATGCTGACTAGCGCCTTCTGGCAACAACTGGCATCTCTGCGGTCTCTCTATGAGATGGCGACTTTAGAGTCGGCTTTGGAGTTCTTGCGAGGCGTGTATACGCCATCGCGCCATTTATGCTTGCTGACTTTTGATGATGGATTGAAAGAACATTATACGGACGTCACGCCCATACTCGTCGATAGTGGTGTGCAGGGACTGTTCTTCGTCATCACCTCGTGCCTGCAAGCGCACCGTGTTGCACCGGTACATATGAATCACTTCCTGATGGCGGCACTTGACTTTGCCTGCTATCAGCGAGCCTTTCTCCAAAGATTGTCTGAGATTGCCCCGCACCTCCCAAGGCCTACTGAAGTTGATCTTACCGCCGCGCAGCATACATATCGTTGGGATACACCAGAGGTCGCTTCGTTTAAATACCTCTTCAATTTCGTCTTAGAACGGAATATCCGTGACCAGGTGGTGAAAACTCTCTTTGAAGAACATATTGCTGATGAGCAATCCTTTGCCTCCACCTTGTACCTGAACTGGGATGAAGGGAGACGCATGCAAGCTGCCGGCATGCTGATCGGTGGCCATTCACACCAACATAAACCACTCGCCACGCTGTCTGACGAGGAATTGCATTGGGATTTAAGCACGTGTCAGCGTCTTCTGACAAAACACTTGCAGCCGCAAACGTACTGGCCATTTTGCTATCCCTACGGTCAGAAAGATTCGTTCAGCGACCTTACAGTAAAGCAAATCAAGCAGCTTGGATTCACGTGCGCTTTCAGTACCGAGGTGGGTGGTAATACCCCTGGAACGCCTCTCTTTACCATCCGGCGCTTTGATTGCAATGACGTCCCACAGGCGTAGGCAGGTTTCCCTCGCATGTATCGTGTGCTAATAGCAGGATTGGGATCTATTGGACGCCGCCATTTGGGCAATCTGCGTCAACTGGGTGTGCAGGATATCCTGCTCTACCGTACACGTCCCGAGCTGTTGCCAGAGGCTCCAGAGTTACCTGTTTTTACCAATTTACAACAGGCCCTGGCAGCTCGACCTGATATAGTGATTGTCAGTAACCCTACGGCTTACCATTTACAAGTTGCTCTGCCTGCTGCTGAAGCTGGTTGTAACTTGTTCATTGAAAAGCCGTTGTCTCATTCATGGGAGGGAGTCGAGGCATTCCTGGCTGTCGTCCAGAAGCAACGTCTGTTAGCTATGGTAGGCTTTGATCTACGATTTGATCCGGGACTCTGTAAGGTCAAAGCGTTGCTTGAGGCAGGATGTATTGGGCACGTGGTGGCAATTCAGGCTCAAGTTGGCCAATATCTGCCCGATTGGCGTCCGTCGGAGAATTATCGCCGAGGCATGAGTGCTCGCGCTGATACGGGCGGGGGAGTGATTCTTGACCTGATCCATGAATTAGACTACGTCCGCTGGCTCCTTGGACCTGTCTCTCACGTCGCTTGTTTTGCTGATAAAGTGAGTAGTTTGTACATTGAGACAGAAGACACTGCGGCCATTCTGTTACGCTTTGTACATGGCGCTATTGGTACAGTGCATCTGGACTATATGCAACGCTCTCCTAGTCGTACGTGCCGGATCATTGGTGAAGAGGGAACGATTCTTTGGGACTATTTTGCGCAAAAGGTGTGCTGGTTCGAAGTTCGCAACAATACCTGGCAAGAGTTTACCTATGTCGGGTTTCACAGGAATGATCGCTTTGTGGCAGAAATGCGCCATGTCTTTGCCTGTTTACAAGGCCATGAACAGCCTAAGGTCGATGTAATCATGGGCAGCCAGGTTTTGCAGTTGGCGCTTGCGGCTAAGGCGTCAGCCTCGAAGGGCCATATATGCCAGGTAATGTCATAACAGAGCAAGAGCTGATGATCGTTGGAGCGATTTGCGCCCGCGGGGGGTCCAAAGGCGTGCCGCGCAAGAACCTGAGACCTCTGGCGGGTTTGCCTCTGATCGCCCACACCATTCGGTGTGCCCAAGCCTGTCCTGTCTTCCAGCGCATTGTTGTATCGACGGATGACCATGAGATTCTGGAGGTGGCAAAGCAGTATGGGGCCGAAGCGCCATTTCTTCGGCCGGCACACCTGGCCCAGGATGATACATCCAAGTGGCTGGTGTTCCGACATCTTGTGCAGACGTTGGAACAGATAACTGGGCAAAGCGTTGATGTCCTCGTTGATCTGGATACAGGTGTGCCCCTCAGGCAGCCCTCCGATATTGTTGGTTGTGTGGAACAACTGCTCTCCGGGCCGGCCGAAGTGGTTGCCACGGCCTACGAGGCCGAACGGAATCCTTATTTCAATATGGTGGAAGTCGAAACCAATGGCTTCGCAAAAATCGTCAAACCGCCAGCAAAGCCCATTGCATACCGCCAGGGGGCACCATCGGTCTATAGTCTGTCACCCGCGGCCTATGCCATGCGTCGCGCTGCGCTGTGGCAGTACGAGCACTGGTCAGAGACAAAGCTCCAGATTCATGTTATGCCGCGGGAACGCGCTGTTGATATAGATACCGAACTCGATTGGCGTTTCGTGGAATATCTGATGCACATGCAAGAGAAGAGAGCATGACGACAGACCACCCCGTCGACACCACAGTGATGTTCCGGCTCGATGGGCAAGTGTCTCTTATCACGGGGGCCGCTGGGCTGTTGGGCGAGCAACACGCTATTGCCCTGAGTGACTTTGGCGCGCATGTTATTCTCGCCGACCGGAATGTGGAGGTATGCGAGCAGCGCGCCAGCCAGATTACGGCTCACCATCCCGTGCAGGCTCTGGCGCTGCAGTGTGATGTCACGCAAAAGGCTTCATGGCAGGCGCTTTTAGAACGCATTCTGTCGCAGTTTGGCCGTGTGGATATCCTGGTGAACAATGCGGCTTTTACCACAGAGTCGCGTTCGACTCATTATGACGCACCCTTCCCGGACTTCCCGTTGGAAGACTGGCAGCAAATCCTGGACGTCAATCTCACTGGGACCTTCCTGGGGTGCCAGGTTATTGGCCAGCAGATGCTGGCGCAACGGTCCGGCAGCATCATTAATATGGCGTCACTCTATGGTGTGGTCAGTCCCAACCACCGCATGTATCCGGGTACGGGAGTGCATCAGCCCGTCGCCTACTCTGTCAGCAAAGCCGGCGTCATCGCCTTAACCCGCTATCTGGCGACCCTGTGGGCGGACCAGGGGGTACGGGTCAACTGTATTACACCCGGGGGTGTGTACAATCAGCATCCTGACCTGTTTACCCGGAATTACGGGAGCTTAAGCCCCATGGGCCGTATGGCGAACCGAGAAGAGATGCGTGGTGCTCTCGTCTATCTGGCTTCCGCTGCTTCTGCCCATTGCACAGGGCACAATCTGGTGGTAGATGGTGGGTGGACAGCATGGTGAACTGAGACAAAAATCTCTACCAGATCTACAAAGAAAGCCAGTACTGGTATGGATGAGATTGCCAAAGCAGGGGATATCTACCTCTCAGTGGTTATTCGTGTCCGCAATGAGGCAAAGAGTTTAAGGCGGGTGCTCGAAGCCCTAAGAGCCCAGCGCTGCAGCTTCGCATGGGAAATCGTCATTGTTGATAACGAGTCCGAAGACGAGACTGGTGAACTCTGCAAACAATACAACGCGCGTGTCATCCCGATTACACGGGAGGAATGGACATACGGGCGGGCACTGAATCGCGGGATCAACAATGCGCGAGGGCAGCTTGTCTTGCTATGTAGCGCTCATTCAATACCCATAGGTTCATACTTTCTTGAAAGTGCTGTTGCTCCCTTTGCGGATCCTGACACGGCAGCAGCACGCTGCTTGTTTGGCTCGAATAATGAGCAAACAGCAGAGTGGTACGCGGCTCGTGATATTCAATATAAATCGTTCGATGAGCAACAAACGGCCAGCTATTCCCGGCGAAGGCGTATGCTATTGAAAATAAACGACTTATTCCATCTGGCTTTCGTAAACATAAAGTCAATAGAATCAACAACATATGCATTTTATGCCACTAGCAATGGGTAAATCTTGCACTAACATATTG
>JBMDXC010000292.1:0-8679 GCA_048594805.1 Candidatus Entotheonellaceae bacterium
CCGGCCTCGTCTACGACGGTGACCGGTAACCCTGGGTTACGTGAGCGACTCGTAACGCGAAGCTCGCGTCCCTGCATGGGGTGGAAGGGGTAATAAATCGTTGCGGTCAAACTTATGGTATTGTGACGGTAGTTGTTAGCACCCCCATTTACACATCATCGCCACCAGTGGCGGCTGGGATCGGCAGGCTCAGCAATGGGTGCATCTGGATTACGTGCCATATCCCATGCTGCGCAAGAAGTGGCAGTGGCATCTGCTGACGATGCTGCGCCAGACCGTCAAGACGTCGGAGATCCGGCGGTTGGTCGATACGTGTTACACCCGGTATCGCGAGGGGTTTGTCACGAACGTGCAAAAAGGGGATGTCCCGGCCCGCTACCAGAGCTTGGCCCGCTACCTGGCCAAGTATGTCGTGAGTCCGCCGATCGCGCTGCGGCGGATCGACCGCTATGATGGCCACCGCGTCACCTATCATTATCGCTCCCATAGGAGCGAGCGGGTAGAGCGGGAAACCGTTGACGTGTATCCCTTTATTGGCCGCATGGTGCAGCATGTGTTTCCCAAAGGCTTTCACCGCGTCCGGTATTACGGGGTCCAGGCGACCAAGACGTTTGCGCCGCTCAAGCGCATGATTCATGACGCTTTGGCGAAGGTGAAGGGGAGAATCACAGGGGCCATCAAGATCATCGCCCCCCTGACCTACCGCCAACGCTATCAGCAGAGCACGGGGCGTGACCCCTTACGCTGTCCGCACTGCCATGCGGAGATGGGGATATGGAAGATATGGCACCCGCAATATGGCGTGATCTATGATGAGCTGGAAGTGATAAAGAAAGGGAAGTATGCGTCACAGACGTCACGAGCCGATCCTGCCGGAAGCCCTGGACGAACCCTGTGGTCCACCGCCTGAAGAGTTCTTCTATCGCTGTCCGGTCTGCAGTGAAGAGATGCTGGTCAATGAAGCCATCATTGATGTGGCCATTGGGGCGGCGAAATTCCGTGGGGAGTATCGGGGAGGCATGCCGACGATTGGATGTCCGGGATGCAACGGCGAGACTATGGAATACGTCGCTGAACAATAGTCCGCCCCCAGGGCGTTAGCTTGAAGGTACATAGTAAATTTTCCGGCGATTACGCCTGGAGCCCCCAGTTGGCCTGCCCGTCCTGTGGTGAGGCGACTCCTCCCAATGACTTCATGCACCTCGCCACATGTGGGGGCACGCGGGGTCACCAGTGGAAAATGAGATGGAAGGCTCCGCCACGGCGTATGGCCTGGCCGTGACGGTCTTCATACAATCCCGAGGCTTCCGCTGACAACCGCGCGGCGATGGGAAAGAGCACCCCGGCCTGCACGCTGTGCACCGTCGTGCGGCTAATGTCCTGCAAGGCCACAATACGCTCGGCAGTGTCCCCATACGTGCCAGCAATGAAGAACTGTAACCGCTCGGTAGCTCTCCAGGTCAATTGGGACAACACGGTCACAGAGCTGGGATCCAGCACATAGTACACTTTTGCTGTCAGCCAGATATTGCTCGGGAAATAGACCGTCAACCCCGGGAGGAGCAGATCGACCTCGGCTGTGCGGAAACTCATGTGCCTATAGCCCAGGGACGGTTCAAGGAAGGAAAGTGCCGGCTGCCAGATCCCCAGGTTTTGGAAGACCTCACCCCCCAGCGTCCACTGCGGGGCGAAGTCCGGGGCGATCCCCGCTGAAGCGCTGAGGAAACCCCAGCCATTCTTCCACAGGGGACTGTACAGTTCACCTGAGACCACGACGTCGTGCAAGCCAAAGCGGTCGAGCACCTCGATCCGCCCCACGAGAGTGCGCGTCCCCAGGGGTTTGGCAGCCTCGATCAGGCCTACCTGTTCGTCTGGGATCGTGGCCGTGGAGGTGAATCGGCCGTAGCCGAGCTTCACATAATCGCGATAGGGCAAAATAAGGCCGCGCTCCCCTGGTCCGATCGGCGTGGGTCGCGCCAGCTCCGCGCGGACGGCTTCGAGGCGCTGGGCTATGGTTGGGTCGGAGGTCGCGGCAAACACCGCCTCATAGTGCGGCAGTGCGGCAGCGTACTCCCCGCTCCAGTAGAGCGTATCGGCCAGACCACGCCGGGCTTCGAGATTCTGCGCATCTTCGTTGAGCACGCTTTCATAGAGGCGGCGCGCCTCAGTGAAGTTATGGTGCCAGGCTTGCACTCGTGCCAGGGCCACGCGCACTTCAAAATCGAGTGGATGTCGCGTGAGGATGTCCTCATACAGGGTGATGGCTTCATCATAGGCGCCCTGCCAGGAGAGTAGGCGTGCCAGAGAGCCGCGGACTTCGTCGTCTTCTGGGCGCACTACCAGGTAGGCGCGGTAGCTCGCGATGGCCTGATCATATTGTTTCTCTGCTTCGAAGGCGCGGGCACGCGTCAGGATCTCCTGCGGCGTAGTTTTGTCAGGAGGCATACCCACCTGGCTCTCAGACCGTCCTGGAATTAACGCCATAAGCAACAGGGCGCTGAGCACCAGACAGCAAGCGAACAGGGCGCTGTGCCGCAGCATGCGAGGACCGCCATATCCTCTGGGCATCATGCACTGTGTTGCCATGCCTCCCCTCCCTTCTCTGGACTACGCTGAGGTCACTCAGACAGGGCTAAGAAACCATCGAGATCGTGGATGAGCATCCCCGCCAGACTGGGATGTGTCACACTGGCCACTACAGCAGCCACTGCGGCACGGACCTGGGTGCGCGTCTGTCCAGCAAAGGTGAGACGCTCGGGCCGGACTGTGGTGTGGTGGTGCACACGGAACCAGGCAAGATCCCTCGTCGCTGGCGGGCGCCGTAAGACCAGCCGTTGCCCTGTCTGGTCTACATAGGCGTCGGCCAGTGTATGCCGAGGTTCACTTTTGAGCACGACGTGTCGCTCGACGGGCAGAGGCTGCGTTTCCAGAGCGAGCCATACCGGGGTCCCAACCAGGTCGCCATAGCGCAAGATATCTTCAGTAATGGCGCGCAGCTCGTCAAGCCTGGTGCGATAGCTCATCACCGCTACCTCGTCGGCCCGATCCAGCACCGTAAACGCCACCGGACGGCCGCGTAGTGTCTGGGCTGTAAACCAGAACGGTATGACCACGGAGAGACGCGCCTGTCCCTCTAAAGCCTGCCGTATCTGCTCCAGGACTGCAAGATAGCGTCCCAACCCCGTCTCATCCACAAAGAAGTCGGCGAGCAGATACGGCTCGATATCAAGTTGTATGCCGGCCCAGCGGCGGCCAGCCAGCACCGCTCTGAGGCGCCGCACCTTGTGGAGCAATGCCTCTGGGGTGTGAATTGCCTCCGGATAGCCGTCTACGGCGAAGGCTTCGATGCCCTGGTCAGGTGCGGTGCTGAGGAAGTGCGCATACGCCTCCCAGAGGGAGGCGGCGTCTTCGAGAGCTGGCATCTGGATCAGGAGCCGTCCACAGCCATAACGTCGGCAGGCGCCCAGCACGGTCTCTGGGTGTGCCAAGGTGTGCCGGTATTCCCACACCCAGAACCCACGCCCAGGCGTCTTCTGGCGCGGCCCTGCAGTGCGCTCCACGGTCAACAGCTCGATCTTCACCTCGCTGTCAGGCGTTTCCGGCACTACCACGAAGGCAACCAGACGGCGCAGGTCAAGCTGCCGCGCTATCGTCTGCACAGGCAGCCGCAGCGCAAAATCTCCGGTGACGTGCGTGAGCGGGACGTTATCACCACGGCGTTGCGCCGCTTTATCAGCCAGGGCCAGGGTCACACGCCCCAGCGCACGACCGCGCAGGTGCAGTGTATCGTACGAGAGCACATCGACCCCGGAGTCGGCGCGCTGCAGTTCTACCCTGTATCCACAGCCAGTGGGACTCGGGGCGCTCAAGTGCACCACCAAAGCTCCAGGCGAGCGTGCCATGTTGCCCTCGCAGCCGCCAAAAGGGCGTCCTTCCCCTAACAGGGCGAGGAGATCAACGTGCTCACCCGTAGGCCGCCATGGAGGCGGTGACGGTGGACCAGAGGCAGATTTCAACCACACCCTAGGGGCCTGACCGTCGATGTAGACCACCTCGATCTCCTGCACGACTGGTGACAGAGGTTGTGGCAGGACAACGATGTCTGTCTCAGCAGACATGCATATACCCCCAAGAGTGTCGTACGTGAGTCCCAGGCAGCAGACAACAACAGCCCAGGGCACCCACCACAGGCGACGATTTTCCCTGGACCACCAGCGCTGTCCACGCATCACGGGCTCTCTCCAGCCGGCTATTATCGCGGCGGGGTACTTGCCGCAGTGGCAAAGCCTCGATGCTTCATCACGCCCCAATCCGTCCGTCCGCGCCAGAACTTGCAGAAGCCGCACAGGCGCCAGAGCACGGTGAGCTGGCGATAGCCAAAGTATTCTAATAGCATCCAGAGCAGCAACCACAACCGGTCCCGCATCCCCTCATAGCGGTGAAAGCTCACCTCTTCGAACAGCAGGATGCAGGCCGTGAGCACCAGGTGATATCCATAGGCACCGAGAAAAAAGAGGAGAACAAAAGGCACGTCGAGGGCGCCGAGGAGCAGGCCGGCGACCACACCGACCAAGCCCATGGCTTCGACCATCGGCCCCAGGAATTCTACAAAGAAAAAGTAGGGATACCCTACCAGGCCCATAGCCCCGTAGCGTGGATTGAGGAGGACGCGGCGGTGCCGCCACAGCGTGTCGAAGAGGCCACAGTGCCAGCGCTCGCGCTGGCGGCTGAGGACTCGGAGCAACTCTGGGGCTTCGGTCCAGGCTACAGAGTCAGGGACGTAGATCACCTGGTGTGGTCCCTGCGTCTCGTATCCACGGCGACGAAGCCGGAACACCAGTTCTATATCCTCACCGACGGTGTCGTGAGCGTAGCCCTGGATGGCAATGATGGCCTCGCGCCGGAAGAGACCAAAGGCGCCAGAGATGATCAGATTCCCACCGAGCAGATTCCAGCCCAGGCGCCCGCAGAGGAACCCCCGTAGGTATTCGACGACCTGAAACCCCGCCAGAGCGCGGCGGGGAGCACGCGGTAGCACCACCTGTCCGCCCCGGACCACGGCGCCATTGACGACGCGAATAATCCCCCCTACGGCCAGTACACTGTGTCTCATTAAGAAGGGGCGTACCAGGCGCAAGAGGGCATCGGTTTCGATCAGCGTGTCGGCATCCACGGCGCAGACGAGTTCGCCGGTGGCCAGTTGTAGGCCCATATTGAGGGCATCGGCTTTGCCACCATGTTCTTTGTCGATGATGAGCAAATTCGGATGACTATGGGAGCGATAGAGCCCCCGCATCAGTTCGGTGTCAATGCGTCGCCGGTAGATCGGGTGAAGAGGCACCAGGTCAAACTGCTCCTGCAATACCGTCAAGGTGGTATCCTGGGAACCATCGTTGACGACCACGATCTCAAGATCGTGGTAGCAGAGAGCGAGGAGGGCGCGCACGCTCTCCCCAATTGTGACAGCTTCATTATAGGCCGGGACCAGTATGCTGATACGCAGTGCCACCCGCGAGCTGAGCAGGTGCCAGCGGCCTTCCCCAGGCACCTGCCGAGCATACCACAGCATCTCCCAGCCAGCGCTCAGCAGCAACACGGCATACACGCTATTGACCAGGACAAAGTACATGAGGATGGCCCACTCCAGACGCACCAGGATGAGGGCAGCAATGTCCGACCAGGGGACTATCATACGAGCACCTTGGGGCCTGCCATGTCAGGCAAGTCGAGCATGTGTCGGGCCATATCCGCCGCAAAACGGTCTGCATCCTGCAAGCTGCGATGCAAGCACAAGAGCCCGGGGGAGCCTAGAGAGCGGAGGGCGAGACCCGCCTCGCACCGTACATCCCAGGCACGATCCCGGAGCAGGGTAGCCAGAGCGGCAGCCGCTGGCCAATAGTGCAGTTTCCCTAAGGCCCGTGCGGCGGCAGTGCGCACCTCTGGAACGTCGTCGTCCAGCAGGGCAGTCAACACCTCCACGCCCTCACGCCCGCCTAAAGCGCCCAGCAGTGTCGCCGCTAGGGCACGCACATCCGGGGTGGCACTGTGACACAGCGTCAAGGCCGGGCTGAAGAAGCGTGCATCAGCCAGCCCCACCGCTACCTCCAGGGCAGTTTCTATCCCTGCCGTCATGCGGCGTGGCCACAAGTGGCCGACGCGGTGATAGACACCCAAAAGATGTACCAGGGGCTCTGCGACCAACGGCCCCAGGCGGAAGAGGGCGTCTTGCGCCGCAAAGCGGCATAGGCTCTCCGCGTCGCCGAGCAGGAGCAGTAAGGCGTTAATCACTGCCGGAGTCGGATGTTCCACAGCCCACTCAGCGGCCTGTGCTCGTACCAGGGCCGCACGGTCCAAGAAGAGCACAGGAACGACGTGTTCCCCTCCTCCCAGCAGCGTGAAGAGACAGGCTCCCTGGAGTCGCCGCCACCACCACCGGCTGCGACAGCGTGTTGCTGCCCGAGCGAGCAATCCCAAGGCGCGGGCTAACTCCGTGAGTTGCTGCTTTTTCGCCCCACTGAGACTTGGGGCAAGATGCGTAAACAGCCTGATCTGCAGCCGTACGGGCAAAGCGCACAGCCACTCGTACTCTGTAGGTGGCAGTGCTGTACCCCCCAGGACCTCCGTGCCGATGATGGCCTGGGCACGCTCCAGAAGGAGTTGATACCGCCGCTTGTACCATGCCAACCACAGGCCGTGAGCAAAGAAAAGCCCGAGGCTGACAGCCAGGAGGATCCCCTGCACAAGCACAATGTGTTGGAGAAGTGTGAACGAAATCACCGTCTCACACCTGTAATGTATGCCGAATGCGCTGCAGCAACACGGGCAAACTAAACGGCTTGGCGACATGGTCGCAAGCGCCTAATTCCAGGGCCTCTAAGATTTCGCTCTCGGCTGACCGGACGGTCAGCATGATAACACGGGTGTGCTGCAGGACGCCATCGTGGGCCAGGCGTCTGAGCACCCCCAGGCCATTCAGTCCTGGCAGATCGACATCAAGCAGCAGCACCCGCGCCTTGAGCCGTGGATGTGATCCCGCCAGGGAGTTGACGGCGAGGGTGTGATCGCTCCACTCCCCTGAGCTATGCCGCCTGTTGCCCGCGTTGGGCGCCTTTCGCCCTGTCCCCTTGGGTTACGGGCATAGGTTTCGAAGCCAAGTACCGCTGATGAACGTCCTCCCAGACACCACTTAACCTGATCACGCGGAGGTCCAGGATGACTTGTCCGCCGTCTCTCGTCCACGCCATCCCCGAGCACTTGAGGCGCTGCGTGAAGACGACTTTACAGGCGGCTTCTAGCAGCATCTGGATAATTTGAGGCGGAAAGGTTTGCTTCCAAAGCTCAAAAATGAGCGATCAATCAGTTGACTTGCTTGACTGTTCTGCCTCGAACTTTGCAGGTGCTGCTCTCTGTGATCCCACTCATGATGGGCAAATGCTGGCGTCTGTAGGACCGACACCGCATTCATTGACTGCGCTTCTTGAGGTAGGCGTAGGCTCGACTATAGGTCTTCGCCTGGCCTGACAGGCCGCGCCGACGCCATGATCGCACGATTCCGTGCACCGAAAGAAAATGCATACTATGGGATAGTTCCTTATTTTTCAACCCTTGTTGAATGTGCTGTTGAATGAGATTTTGATAGGGAGTGTGTAATTTGGCCTTGATCACGGCGTCGGCCACCCCCTTCTGCTTCTGTGCCATGCAAAAGTACCTAACTACAGCAATCGTTCAGCCAAGTCCAAGTGTACACTTTTGGGGCTAACAGTCAGTGAAATGTGAATCGCAGACGTCGATTGCCCAGCCACGGGATGCGTGGATCGACGCCAGCGTTTTCGAGTTTTGTATCGAGGTTGGTCAGGATCGCCGCGGCAGCCGCCTCATGCTCGAACCCATAGATGCTGACCTCGATAATGTTGCCGCGCAACTGCACCCGCCCCTGGACCCCATCGACGAACTCGCGATGGATCAGTTCTGGCGTCTTCTTCTGATAGGCCGCTCCGAGGTCATGCCGGAAGTTGTCGACCACATGGAAAGCGAGGAGACGCAGCGATAGCATAGTCTGGATCGCATTGAGATTGAGCGACGGGAGATGGTTCACCCCCAGGAAGGTGTTTTCGGCAAAGAAGTTCTCAATGCGCCAGCGTTTGGTATAGGTTGGCATGGCTGTCTGTGCGGTCATGGCGCACGCTGGAGTCATGAGCGCGAAGTACTGGCCGTTTCGCCGCTTCTTGAGCAGCATCCGCAATGGGCCGTCGACGTCTGTCATAGTCGTATAGAGGGTGGCCACGTTGCCCCAGACGGTTTGGTCATAGTGCTCCAGGGGGACAGCCTCGAACTCCACCTGGCGTTTGGGCGACGACTTGACGGGGGTCAGGACTTCGACCCCATACTGGGCGTGCAGCTCCTGGATGAGTTGTCCGCAGTACCACTCTTTGTCCGCCACCATGAGAAAGTCCCGGTGGAGGATGGCACGCGTCAGCGTGGCGAGCCGGCGGGTGACCTGGGAGACGGTCGTGCCAGAGTAGGTGGCCAGGGCAATGAGGGGCTTTTTTGACGCCTGGTCCTGGGTATAGAAGGAGCGGACTGCTTTACCATAGCGATCCTCTTGGGTGAGGAAAGATTGTTTCATCGCCTTGCGCGAGTATGTCTTAATGTTGTGGGCATCGACGTTGACGGGATGAC
>JBMDXC010000293.1:0-1828 GCA_048594805.1 Candidatus Entotheonellaceae bacterium
CATGTTTTAACGTCCGACGAGCTGGTGACCCTGTTGGAAGACGCCCGAGAGCATGGGGTGTTCTCTGACGCTGAGATCCAGGAACTCTACGATGCAGATCTCGTGGTGCGGGGCAGACGTGCCGTAGATAGCACAGAGGTATATCTAGTCGTGGAGATTTCCTGGGGTGTGGGCCCGTACGATGTGGAGCGGGCTGCGCGGCGGGCCGCACTCTTAGCCCGCCTTGGTGTGGCGGTGATACCCGTAGTGGCAGGTGAGCGGTTGACAGCCGAAGCCGGCCGTCTTGCCCAGCAGCACCAGGTATGGCAGATCACCGCAGGGCACGTCATTCCCCCTGAACCTGCAGCGTTCTCCTCCTGATTATGCCGATGACGCATACGCGCAAATGTCGCCGAGAATAGGCGATACGTCGCCCTATGAGGATGGGCGGGGGTGCATGGACATCCTATCAGGATACCGCTTTCCCAGGAGCGTCTATGACGCAGGCGCAAGACATTCGGCCTCACACGCTTACTACACTGGCCCTGCTCTGTGGCATGAACCTGCTGGACTATATCGACCGCAACATTCTCGCCGCAGTGCTGCCTCACATCCAGACAGAGATGGGGCTATCCAGCACGCAGGCCGGCGCGCTCGGCCCGGCCTTCCTCATCGCCTACACAATATTTGCCCCGCTGATGGGCTGGGCTGGCGACCGTTACAACCGGACGCGGTTGCTCGTCTGCGGCGTTGGCCTGTGGAGCCTCGCCACTGTCGGAGCGGGGTTCGCAGATACCTATGGGCATCTCGTGCTGGCGCGTAGTCTGCTGGGGATTGGGGAGGCAACGTACGGGACACTTGCTCCGACAATCCTGGCTGATCTGTATCCCCGAGAACGCCGGGGACAGATCCTATCCCTCTTCTATCTGGCCGTGCCGGTCGGCAGTGCCCTGGGCTATGTGCTGGGGGCTTGATTGAGCCGCACTATGGATGGCGGACGGCGTTCTGGGTGGTCGGCGGGCCAGGGCTGGTGGCAGCGCTCTCCGGCTTGCTCCTCCGTGAGCCTCCCCGCGGCGCCATGGACAGTGCACAAGGGGTAGACAACCTCGTGTCCAGGCACGCGCCCGAGTACATTTCATGGCGGGATTACAAGCTACTGAAGCACAATAAATCCTATATCTTTAACACGCTTGGGATGGCGCTGATGACGTTTGCGCTGGGAGGACTGGCGCTGTGGATGCCGACGTTTTTTCATCGTGTCAAAGGCATGACGCTTCAGGAGGCGAACCTCTGGATTGGTCCGCTCACGGTAGGGGCCGGGCTGCTGGGCACAATGACGGGCGGCTGGCTGGCGGATCGACTGCTGCGGCGCACACCAGGCGCGTATTTTCTGGTGTCCGGGTGCGGCATGCTGCTGGCGACGCCGTGCGCGCTTGTTTCCTTGCTCGCCGATGCGTCCACGGTCTATCTCCCTGCGATGTTTCTCGCTGAGTGCGGGGTGTTCCTCAACACTGGTCCGTGCAATGCCATCCTGGTGAATGTCGTTCCTCCGGCCATGCGGTCCACAGCCTTTGCCATTAACATTTTTTTAATCCACGTGCTGGGTGATATCTGGTCGCCAATTGCCATCGGTGCGCTAGCTGATGCCACCGGGAATCTGACCATGGGGATGCTCTTGACCGTGGCCGCAATAGGCGGGGCAGGAGTGCTTTTTCTGCGCGGCATGCGCTATCTGGAACAGGATCAGCGCAGGGGCCAGCGCTGGGGGGAGGACACATTTTCAGCCCAAGAAGAACCTCTGTAGGGACTACCCGGCACCCCAATTTAATATCTACCACAGTTAAAACAG
>JBMDXC010000294.1:0-6505 GCA_048594805.1 Candidatus Entotheonellaceae bacterium
AGAGTTGTTGGCTTCTCAAGCTGAGGGACCCACACGCTTCCAAAAGATGCTGTCTGCTATCGCTGAGGAGAACACACCGTTTCAGCAATTTCAAGCAGAGGAAAACAAGCGGCTGCAACAGGTGGCGGCTTCGTTTCGAACAATGAAAGCGGCACAAACGCTCATCAACCCTGACCCTCCTGCCTGGCTGGCTACTATGCAGACTGCGGCCGCACATGCCCAAGAGGAACAGGAGCGTCTACGAAGATTGTTCTCTTCCTTCCAACTGCTCATCGAGTCACACTGGCAAAAAGAACAGGAGTTGTTGCACAGGCTAGGGGTACCCTTTCAGCAGATGGTAGCCTCATCTATACAGGAGGTACGAGCGCGTGCAGCCCAGATTGACTTCCAGCGCTTCAAAGATAGTGCTTGCCTCATTAACGAGAAAACCGAGCGTCTACACAGGATACTGTTCCCTACCGTTAAGGAGGCCGCTCGTCTACAACAGATACGGGATCTTGTCTTGCGACCTCCAGCATCTATTAACCCCGAGAGGGTACAAGATACTCAGAGACGTCAGGTCGCTTTGGAGCGGCACATGTGCGCTCGCGCCCTTGAGTACTTCTCCTCTGAGCCAGAAATGGTCAAGCAGTTTGTGACCCAGACCATTGGACTTCCCCTCTTCTATCTTGGCGCTGTATGGCAGGCACTGCATGAAGGGGGGTGGATGAACGCTGATAAACCCCTCAAGTATGTATGGGCTCTCGCTATGCGCATCCATGCGCGTGATGCTGAGCAGAATGGGAGTATAGGCAATTCGACGCTACCTGCTTCCGACAACCTATCACCCGAGCAAAAGCCCAGGTACGACGAAGAGCAGAGACTCAAGCAGCAAGACCTATCCGCTGGGATGTCTTCAGATACGTTCGTCAGCCTTCCTACAAGCCATATGCCGCAAGGGCGCGATGTGGGCGCCCAGCTCGCCCTCTCTCCATCCGTATCCCCACAGCGAAAACGCGGCCGGCCGCCAGGGAGTGGAACCTATGGCAGTGAGGAGGATTTTCGCCAGGCTATCTGCCCTATTATCCAGACTCTGCGTCGACAAGGTACCTATCCCTCACTAGAACGCGTCGCTGAACTCCTCCCGACTCGCCCCAATCCTCGCCAGCTACGCCGGTGGGTCAATGCATACCTCAACATGTCCTGGCTGGATGTCCTCAAGACAGTGTGATTTGTTGTCCTCTTAATGTCCTTTTATAGCCCTTTTATTGTCCACATTGGAGTGGATACCCTTTGGTTGTTGCTTATAGGACACCAGGAGAACCTATGCCGGTCATCAAAATAGAACTCGACCAATGCACCTATGAGACGCTGGTGGCGGTAGCCATCCGCGAGTGGCGCCCGACCCAATGGCAAGCAGAGATCCTCCTACGAAAGGCGATCCGCCAAAAGAGCAGCGCACACGACCCTGCCGCCCAGACCACGATTGTAGACAGCATAAAATACGACGTCCAAAACAGGAACAACCCGGCAGCAGAGCCACCTGGCTGTTAAATCCGTGCCAGGGACTAGGACCAGCAGTCCCGTCTAAGAGGTGGAGGTCGACAAGGTACCATGCGGGAACAATGGCTGACCGAGCTATACCGTAGTATAAAGAAAGCCCGTGATGAGCGTCTGACCCGGGCTCTGAGCCTGTTGAGTAAAAAGGCGGCCAGTGACCCAGAAATTGCGGAAGCTTTGCACTTGTTGCGCCCGGTGGCACCCAGCCAAGGGCCAGAAGATGAGACGACTAGCAACGACTAGTAAAACAACCCAGGACGCCCCCGTTCTACCTCGACCAGTGGTGGTGGTATGACCACGCATCCCAGCGCAACAGAAATCCAACGATTTTTCGAGCAGCTTTACCCTGACGTCGAGGACGGCTGGCTTATCCTCTCCCGGCCTGATCCAGACCCTACTCATGTCAACCTGAAGACAGGGAAGCGTTGGCTACACTCGACATGGCTCAACTTGTCCCAGACCTCGCTCGCCCGAGCGGCCGCTATTGCCACGACACTCAGTAGGCAGGACACCGTGTATTTTGGGGTGGCGCTCCAACGTCCAGACTGCACGCCTGCCCCCTATCATCGCAGCACCAACGCAGGCGCCTATGTGATGCCTGGCCTCTGGTTCGATCTCGACCTCGCCTATGGCCAGCATGCCGCGAGCGCCTTACCCACGACTGATACCGAGGCTCTGGACTTTCTCGCCTCGCTGCCAGCGCAGCCCAGTCTCATTGTCCACAGTGGTGGGGGCCTGTACGGTTACTGGTTCTTCAGGGAGCCTTATGTCATCGCATCGGCGGCTGAGTATGACGCCGTCAAGCACCTTGCGATGCGGTTCACACATACCCTGGTCGTCGCAGGAAAGCACCGCGGCTGGACCCTCGATGCCCTGGGGGATCTGGCGCGTGTCCTGCGTCCGCCAGGAACCATCAACTATAAATACGGCAAGCTGGTCGAGGGACTTCACGAAAGTGGGGCGCGCTACAACCCGAGTGAGTTTGACTGGTTGCTCGACTTGCCGACACCCGCCAGAACTACACACGCTGACGCAGCGATCCCCGGACAACCTGCCCTGGTGGCGATTGTGGAGCACTACGGGACAGCGCTGGAACGTAAATCCCAGACCGAACTCGCCGGCCCCCATCCGTTCCATGGGAGTAGTACCGGCAACAATTTCAACGTCAACGTTGACAAAGGCCTGTGGCACTGTTGGCGCCATGGCACTGGCGGTGATGCCCTCGCACTGATTGCCGTGTGTGAGGGATTGCTGAACTGTGAGCAGGCCCGCAGTGGCGCCCTGCGAGGCGATCTCTTCAAGCGGGTTATCATCCGCGCGAACGAGAAATTTCGAGCAAGGATTGTGCTCGACGGCATCGATGGGGGTCATATGCTGCCCCGGCCGTATCGTCAGCGCGTCTTTGCACGGCTGAGGAGGTGGTAACATGGACTACGTCGCCCTGGTGCAGACCGCCTCCCAGGCCACCGCAGACACGCTCCCGCAGACGTTGCAGGCCATGTTCCCGATAATGCACGCGGCGGCGCTCCTGGAGACCGAGGTGGAGATGATCTTGCAGGCCCTGCGGACGGCGACGGGCGTCTCCATACAGGCCCTCCGTGCGGACTGGCGGCACTATGTGCAGGCCCAGAGTGCCCCTGCCAGTGGCCCTGGCGCAGGCACCGCGGTGCTCTGCGAGGATGTCGCGCCCTGGGGAGCCACTGTCGATGGGGAGGCACTCCTTAACGACTTGTCCGCACTGTATAGTCGCTATGTGGTGCTCCCCGAGGGGGCTGCAGACCTGCTCGCCCTCTGGACCGTGCACACCTACGCGCTCGACGCGGCGCAGATCAGCCCACGGCTGGCGGTGGTCTCGCCGCAAAAACGCTGCGGCAAGACCACCTTGTTGGCGCTGGTGGGTGCTACGGTGGCACGGCCGCTCAGCGCCGCGAATATCACGGCAGCCGCACTGTTCCGCGCCGTCGAGCAGTGGCGTCCGACCATGCTGATCGACGAGGCGGACACCTTCCTCGCCGAGAACGAAGAGTTGCGCGGGGTGCTCAATGCCGGACACTTTCGCCCCACAGCGTATGTCGTGCGGGCGGTGCCCGTCGGCGACACGTGGGAGCCGCGCAGGTTTAGCGTGTGGGGGGCCGTGGCGATTGCCCTCATTGGCAATCTCCCTTCGACATTGGCGGACCGCGCAGTGACCGTGCGTTTGCGGCGCAAGATCAAAACGGAAAATGTTGAACGCTTGCGACTGGATCGCCTAGGACACATGGATGAGGTACGCCAGCGCTGTCAACGCTGGGCGCAGGATGCTCTCGCACGACTCTGCACGTGTGACCCTACAGTCCCTGACACACTGAACGACCGCGCGGCCGATAACTGGCGCACCCTCTGTGCGATTGCTGAGGTGGTGGGTGGGGACTGGCTACGGCGCGCGACGCACGCGATGAAGGCGCAGACGCCACAGGAACTGGACGATGAGGCTGCTGGGGTCCTCCTACTCGAAGATTTCCACCAACTTTTCCTCACAGCACAAACAGACCAGCTGCCCTCTGAAGCTGTCGTCGCTGCGTTGCGCAAGCTCGAGGAGCGCCCCTGGTCAGAGTGGGGACGCCAGGAGAAACCCATTACACCCCGTCAAGTGGCTCGCCTCCTTGCCCCGTTCGACATCAAGTCAAAAACGATCCGCGTAGGGGCAGAAACCCCGAAAGGATACAAGCGAGAGGATTTTGTGGATGCGTGGGCGCGGTATCTCCCTCTCTTATTCGCAACACCACCAGCCCCACCATCCGCCATACCGCCACAAGCAAGTAATGATACGGGTTTCCGGGGTGTTGCCTCCGCAACACCTCCAGCCACACGATCTGCCACACCGCCACAAATGAGTTATGATGCGGGTTTCCGCGCCATTCTATCCGCCACATCAAGCAATGGCGCCACTGTTGCGGATCGCAATAGCATTACCCCCGCTTCACAAGAGGACTGTGGCGGTGTGGCGGATCGTGCTCACAATCATGTGGCGTATTGTAACACCCGCACCCCCGCACTAACACTGGACTGTGGCGGTGTGGCAGATCAGACACCCCTTGAGGAGGAAGAAGGAACAGCAGAACATCCTCCCGCCTTTGAGCGTCTGGAGGCTTCAACCCTCTGGTGCACCACATGCCGGAGTGCTGTTAGCATTCGTTCGTTGACGCAACTTGACGGCACGGAGGTCTATCTCTGCAACACCTATGATACAGAGGTAGGGCAGAAGCACTCTACGGCGCCGCCATCACGCAACGGTACGCAGGCTTCCGATGACGTCCCCCTCACTACGCCGATGCCGCCTTCTAATGATACCGACTTTGACAAGGTTACCATATGACCGCCCTCTCACTGCTCCAGCGGCTCCATGAGCTAGGCGTGGGGCTGACACCCTTGCCCGATGGCACAGTTCGCTACAAGGCGCCCAAAGGTGTCCTGACACCCTATCTGCTCGACGCCCTACGCCAGTACAAACAAGAGCTGCACACTTTGGTCGAGGACTTCGAGGAACGCGCGGCGATCGCCGAGTATGACGATGGTCTGGCTCGTAACGATGCAGAGCGGCTGGCCTGGGCGTGTATGCAAGGCATAGGAGATGAGGGGCAAACGATACAGACAGCAGAGGGGTGCATGCTGACAGACCATCCTAAACGATCCATGTGAAGGGATACCCCCATCACCCCTGTCGCATTTGCTCGTGCCATAGCCATCACACTCTGCACCGCATGCGATGCTTCGTATGCATGCGATGCATGCAAGACACCTCTATGAGGAGGACGTATGGAGACAACCTCTGGTCCCAAGACACCACTGCAAATCCGACTCGCCCCAACTGAGTTAGCCGCGTTGGATGCCTATATTGCCCGATTCACAGACTTCCCGCCAAGTCGCGTGGATGTCGTACATAAAGCCCTCACGGAGTGGTTGGCCCAGAAGCAAGAGCCCTCCCTCAATACACAGACGCCGCAATGTCCCGCTGTAGTCCAGGTGTCTGTCACCCCGCCACCACCCCAGCCTATCAAGCCAGCATGGCAACCCATCATGGCTTTTCTCCAGGAGCGGCGGAATGTGCCTGCAAGGCCGGATGAGATAGTGGCGGCGCTCGGATGCAAGCCGGAATCGCTGGCCGCACACTTGCGGTTTATGGCGGCGGCAGGGATAGTCGGATACCAGGAGGTGGGTCAGGGGAAAGAGCAAAGAACAGCCTATTTTTTAACCATGCTCTAGCACGCTAGAGGAGCGCGGAGGGAACCTTCCTCTGGCGTGGTATGGCTGCCAGCCCCGCGACCAGGTATACTAAGCATGACCATTTTGCTCACTTCCCGACATTCTCGGAGGCCCATATACTATGCCTCGCTGTTGCACGGTGTGCGCTCATCCCAACCATGACGCGATTGACCAGGCGCTGATAGCGGGACAGGCGTTACGGGACATAGCGGGACACTTCAGCCTCAGCAAAAGTGCGCTGGCCCGTCACAAAGATAGCCATGCCCCGCCCGCGCTCATCCACGACACGGATGATCTGGAGACCCGCCTCCAGAAGGCCCGTGCCGAAGACCAACGGCGGTATACCCAGATCCTGTGGAACGCCCGCGCTGTCATGCGCGCCATGCAAGGCTGGCAGGGGATTGACCGGAATACGGAAGACGGCTGGCGGAAAGCCTGTGAGGAGGCCCGCCAAAGCTACCATTCCGGCCGGTTCCTGATCGAGCGCTTGGGGGCGGAGCGGTTTCTCGAACCCCAGCTCATGGCCATCCTGTGGCAACTCCGCCAAGCCCTCGTGGAGGAATATTGTGCCGAGACTCCTACTGCCACGATGCTGATTGACCTTGCGGTGATGAGCTACTACAACGCCCTGCGGGTGCAGGGCTGGATCGGGGATCTGGCGCTGTCCATTGAGCATGAATTCTTCTGCCAGGAGGGCCCCACCGCCAAACTGCGGCAGAAGTGG
>JBMDXC010000295.1:0-26795 GCA_048594805.1 Candidatus Entotheonellaceae bacterium
CCAGAATGACGGATGGAAGCATCTGTAGATCTTAAGTTATTAAGGGCTGACCGAACAGTGTGATTCCATTCTGGTTGATTATTTCCTTTTCTACAATTCTCAGAGCAGTAATATGAGTCATCACAAAGATCTGGGTATAAAGTTTTAACAGAATTATAAATCTCCTCAATTGCTCTCATACCTCTCTTCATAAATGAGAATCTAGAGTCGATAAGAGCTTGATATAGGCTGCCTTCTATTTCCCTTGGCAAGCTACTTTCCCTTTCTACTTATGGCCGAACTTATAATTGTACGGCCACCCGCCGTATAGCATTGCACTGTACCATACAATTGCTGCCAGTATCTATATAACACCACCATGCGCCATCCTAGACGGCGTATTGCGGTATAACACGTCTCTCTACGGTCTTATACGGCACTGTGCCGTCTTTGGAGCTCGCGGAGCGTGCTATGCGGTCCCCTGCTGTCTAACACGCCTCAGACCTGGCAAAGACGGCTCAAGTCCGTGTAGAACGCCCTCTGGACACTTTTTGCGGCTTCCAGCAGCCAAACACTATATCGGTCTCCTAAAGGATTGGGGAAATGTCTCACCATGTGAGATCTAATCCAGTTCACATGTTACACGCACTTGTTTCACCATCCCATACATGTCAAGAGGTTGTGAGACGTCCCCATGGATATAAGATGTGCCAAACGTCTCACTATGTGAGACATAATACACGTGCGATCCTGTGCGACCTGATCCAATATCCGTTCGTGAGACATCATAAGCAGAATCTGCAAAGCTTGAGGCGGCTTGGCTGCTAGAGAAAACAGACGTGTAGATATTGCGGTGGTCCGGGATCCGCGTCTTTTTGCCTCAAATTTTGGGATAGTTGCTAGAGGTGTCGCCTCGCCAGTGCTGAAAATAGCACGACTCAGCCTGCCGTTGCAGATTGCGCGTCATGTCCTGGAGAATCTCAGGACCTTCGGGAGGCGCGACATCACCGAGGGCATGCCCAAGGGCCTGACAGCCTACGGTGGCCAGCACCATGGCCACGTCATGCAGCGCTACACCAGCTTGCTGCCAGCGGTGCATGAGGGCAGACACCTCACGGTGCAGAGCGGCTATCTCTGGCGGATTATCATCGTGGAATGGCGCGTCAGGGGTAGTAGCCATAGGCTAGATGTCCATTTCATAAGTTCGCTACCAGTGATGTAGGGGAACGCTTATAAGACCTGGGGGGATAGCACGCCCGTTCAAATGGTTTGGGCCGGGGACTACACCACGCTCTTCCCTGGCGCTGCTGGCGGCGGGTCTGACTAAAAGGCGTCGACCAGACCAAGGGTTGGCCCGTATAGGTCCACCGATAGGGATGCGCCTGATGGGTGTTGTAGACCTCACGATAGTCCGCCAAGCGCGTGTCAAAATCGTGGGCTGAAGCGTAAGCGCCGCGCTTGAGAAACCGCCGCGCCAAGACGCTCAACCACCACGCCACCTGCTGGAGCCAGGAGCCATGCTTGGGCGTAAAGTGCAAGACATGCTTCTGGGTCGGGTCGCAGAGGAACGCCCGCCGCTGGGCGCCGCGATGCAGGGCCTTGGGGAGAAAGGGGACCGCACACCATTGGGCCACGAGACGACCGACCTCGAGGCTCCAGTGGGTATTGAGATTATCCACCACCCAATCGTAGCGCTGCATCGCGGGCAGTTGGCGGACGACGTTGGCCAGATGTGCGGCCCAATCTGCCCTGGTACGGGTTTGGCCCAGATTCCACACGAGCTGTCCCGTTGGCACCCCGAAGGAGGCCAGTAAGGCGCGTACGCCATGGCGGATATACTCGTGCTCGCGTTTTGCGGGCTTGCCAGGTTGCACGGGCTGGGTGGGATAGCGGCGTTGCAGAATCTGCCTCCCCGTTTTTGCATCGGCGCAGATGACGAGGCGTCCCTGCTGGTAGAAGCGCAGCGCATGGACATAGAGCTGACAGATGTCATCCGCCTTGGCCTCGAAGTCGGGATCGTGGCTCTTGAGCCAGTACACGCTCCGAGGCGGCTTGAGGTCGGCCTCCTCCAGGATACGCCAGCGGCTGGAGCGACTCAGGGGCTGCAGCCGCTGCTGCGGGAGCACCGCGACCAGGTCGTCAAGACTCCACCGCGTGGCGGGACAATGCAACATGGCTGGTTTCCTGGTCGCCATCGACAGCACCCCCACGCGCTCAGAGGGGGGAAACGCGCTGCGGGCGACCCGAGCGTGGTGCATCCTGGAGGCCGTTGAGACCGTGGGCCAGATAACGCTGACGCCAACGGCCCACCGTATGGCGCTCACAGCCCATCTCGGTGGCGACCTGTAGATGCGATGGTCGGTCTGGCGCGGCGGTCCGGAGAATCAGCCGACAGCGAAAGGCGAAAGCTTGGGGCGTGGAATGGGCTCGCACAAGCGACTCCAAACGGGTGTGTTCCTCAGGAGCCAGGGATACCGGGCATGCAATAGGCACGGGCATGGTCAAGATCCTTATCGTGCAGAAGGGTCAGCACCACATGAGGCGAACATGCCCATGATTTTACCCGTTGTCGCGCCCAAAAAATACTGGCACAGGATTTACGAAATGGACATCTAGCCTCCGGAGTCACATGCTGGGGACTGCCACGTCGTTAAGAGCGCAGGGCCAGCAGCCAGGGCCGGGCCTGAGGAAGAGGTTGAGCCCGGCCCCCTGGGGCATTAATCGGCAGCTGCTAGCGGCTCAGACGCCGGGTACATCTCAGACAAAAGCGCGTCCCGCCATGCGACCCCCTGCGGCAGGATCTGCTCAACAGCACGGGCATTGTAGTAACTGGTGTCTGCGCCCAGCGGGTCACCGCCCTCCTGGACCGTCTTGACCGCCTGCAGGAGCAGACGACGCGCCACGATGATAGCGCGATCGGCCGGCCCCAGATGCTCTCTGGAGCGATCGACGATAGGCCCCATGCTCTCCTGCACCCCACGGTCCTGGGTGTTGATACCATCAATACCCGTATAGGTCTCAGTCTTCTGGACCTGGCGATCGATGAGCCAGTTGTTGCCTTTGTGGCGGAACGAGCGGAAGGTGGTCTGATCAACGTGATCAGGGCCATTGCCACTACCACGCTCCAGACGATCTTCTTCGGTCAAGGGCTCGTCCCCAAAGCTATACATCCAGTTCCAGACCATGCAATTCTCGTCATCCATAGGCACCCAAAAGTGCCCCGCAGCCCTTGGACGCACGCGCTCACCTTGCAGACGGAATTGTTGTGGCCGGATCTGCGTAAAGGGCATGATGAAATGGTAGGTGCGTACGTAGGTTTGACCATCACGTAGCGGTCGCACCCCAGCATAGCGGTACCCATAGTCGGTGGGATCAACTTCCAGCGTCGGTGCCCCACCCTGGACAAAGGGACCTGACAATGGAATCCCCGGTCTGGTAGCAGAGGTGGAAATGGTACGATGCAGGATCGGCGCATGCGAGGTGTCGATACCGCCTTCCAGGGCCTGCAGCCAGTTGCACTCCTCTACGACTTTTGAGACATGGCGATGGCTCTCGGGCACATGCGTCCACTCAAAATGCGGCGGCGGTGGCATTTTGGCCTGGGGTCCCATGTAGGCCCAGATGATCCCGCCCAGTTCAACCACGGGGTAGGCCGTGGTACGGATTTTATGGGCGAAACTGCACTCTGGAGGTTCGTTCATCTGCTCCACGCAGGCACCGTTCACATCAAACTTCCAGCCGTGATACACGCAGCGCAGGCCAGACTCCTCATTGCGCCCGAGCCACAGGGAAACCAGGCGGTGCGGGCAGAATTCGTCCAGCAGGCCAATTCTCCCCTGTGTGTCCCGAAAAGCCACCAGCTTCTCGCCCAGGAGCTGCACGCGTACCGGCGGGCAATCCGGTTCAGGCAATTCCGTAGACAGCAGCGCCGGAATCCAGTAGCGCCGCATCGTCTCTCCCATGGGGGTTCCAGGACCAATTCTGCTCACCAACATATTCTCTTCATGGGTTAGCATGCTGCCTCCTCCTCTTCCTCTTCTGTACTCTCATGTCAATACCGCCGAGTGTAGCGAAGTGCGCCACGCGCGTCAACCTCACACGACGCGCTCTTGACGCAGCCGCTCGATATGCGCCGTGTCATACCCAAGCCACTCTAATATCTCTTGCGTGTGTTCTCCCAAAAGCGGGGCGGCAGGACCGAGTTGCGCCGGGGTCTCAGAGAGCTTCATAGGCGTGTTGATCACTTTGATAGGACCAGCCGTAGGGTGCTGCTGCTCGACGACCATGGCGTTGTGCTCGACCTGCGGATCAGCAAAGACTTCGGCATAGTTGTAGACCGGGGCGCGCAGCACGTCGAACGCACCGAGGTAGTCAAGCCAGGCGTCGCGTGTTTTGGTGAGAAAAATCGGTTGCAGGGCCACGACTAAGGCATCACCGTGCTGGGAGCGGGCCTGGCGTGTGGCAAAGCGCGGGTCGTGGGCGAGATGGGCAAACTCTGGGGCCTTGCAGAGACGCAGCCACCAATCATCAGAATGGGCATTAATGGCAATATCACGGTCTTGCGTGTGGAAGATGGCATAGGGTTGGGACGCCTGCCAGTGGCCGCTACGGCTCTTGCCCGGGAGGATACCCGAGTTCAGATAGACCGTGGCTTCCATCGACTGTGCGGCGATCATGGCATCCAGGAGTGACACCGAAATTTCCTGGCCGATACCGTACTGCTGGGACGCGTACAGGGCCATCATGATGGCATTCACTGCCGTCAGAGCGCCAGTCATATCCGCCATGTATGTGCCCACGGTCACGGGTGCGCCGTCTTCCCAGCCCGTGGTGCTAATAATGCCTGACATGGCCTGGATGAGCAGATCCTGTCCTGGCCAGTCCGCGCGTGGCCCTGTCTGGCCATACCCGGTCAAAGAGCAGTACACCAGGCGCGGATTGAGCGCATGCACCTGCTTAGCATCGAGCCCCAGGCGGGCCATCACTCCAGGGCGAAAGTTATGTACCAGGATGTCACTACGCTGCACCAGCCGATGCGCAATCTCCTGGGCTGCTGCCTGACGCAGATCCAGAATGATGCTGCGCTTGTTGCGGTTACGCGCTAAAAATGATGCGCTCTCACCGTTGATAAATACTGTACCAGAACGCCGCGCCTGATCTCCTGTGTGCGGTTCGACTTTAATGACATCGGCCCCCATATCGGCAAGTATCTGTGTACAAAACGGTCCGAAAATCAGGCGTGACAGATCGAACACACGCACACCATCGAGTGGTCTGGGTTGCTGTCCCAGGTGCGCCAGACGCTGGGTTTTGAGGCGTTGCAGCTCTGTTTCGAGAGCGCTAATGCGTGCATCAAGTTCATGCAGGTCACCAGAGTCCATGCGCGTCTATCCTTCTCTTCCACTGTCACCGTGTTGTTGCCCCGCACTGCCCTTATAGCATAGCTCTCACAGACACGCAAAACCGGAGCGTATGGGGCGCGCGGAGATGGAAAGCTAGCCCAAGTGGGCACAGTGGAATATTATTATGGCTGCAGCCATACTGACACTCCTTCCATCGGTGCTCGCCATCCGCGCTGTGCAGCGCTGGTTTGTGCAGGGCCTGGTCGGCATGGAGCAGGAACAGAGGTCAGGCCAATGCGCCACAACATAGAAAGGGTTCGTATGCCAGCTGTCACGGTCAACGGTCGGACATACCAGGCGCCACAAGAGCCGACGGTCATCATCTGCATCGATGGTGGCGATCCCGCCTATTTCCAGAATGGTTTCGAGCGCAGCATCCTGCCGGCCTTGCAGCGTTTCCGTGAGCAAGGGATTTTTACCACGGCCAAAGCGGTTGTCCCTACTTTTACCAACCCCAATAACCTGTCCATCGTTACCGGTGTGCCGCCGGCGATTCACGGCATCTCAGGCAACTTTTTTCTTGATCCGGAGAGCGGCACAGAAGTCATGATGAATGACCCCCGCTTCTTGCGGGCCGGGAGCATTCATGCGGCGTTGTCCCAGCAAGCGACACGCGTGGCCGTGATCACGGCCAAGGACAAACTGCGTCGCTTGTTGGGACACGAGGTGTACCAGGGCATCTGTTTCTCCGCCGAAAAGGCGCATGAGGCCCAACAGGCGGAGCACGGCATCGACGAGGTCAATGCGCTGGTCGGGTGGGATACCCCTGAGGTGTATTCGAGTCAGTTGAGCGAATTTGTCCTGGAAGCCGGACTGCGTGTGTTCGAGCGCTATCAGCCGGACCTGATGTACCTTTCCTTGACCGACTATATTCAGCATAAACACGCGCCTGGAACAGTAGAATCCGACCGCTTTCATCAACGTCTTGATCAGTACTTTGGCGCCTTTGATGCCCGCGGCGCTGTCGTAGGCATCACGGCCGATCACGGCATGAACGATAAAAACAACGCGCTGGGACAGCCGCAGATCATTTACCTGAGCCAGCTACTCAGCACCTGGTTCGGGGCTGAGAAGGCGCGGGTCATTCTCCCCATTACCGACCCTTACGTCGTCCATCACGGCGCCCTTGGCTCGTTTGCCACTGTCTATCTTGATCCAACCGTTGCTGCCCAGCAGGTGGTGGGGCACCTCAAGACCGTTGCAGGGATCGAGTACGTCGGCACCCGTGACGAGGCCTGTCGCCTCTTCGAGCTTCCCCCTGATCGTGTTGGTGATGTCGTCGTGATTGGTGATCGTGGCACAGCCCTCGGGAAGTCACCGGAAGAACACGACCTGAGTTTGCTCGAAGGTGGCCTCCGTTCCCATGGCGGTCTCGCTGAGCAGGCGGTCCTGTTCACCTTGAACCGACCCCTCAAGGCAGCCTATCGCCAGCAAATGGCCACAGGCCTACGCAATTTTGACATCTTTGACCTTGTCCTGAATGGTGTCGAGGGCGGCGTCTGAGCCACAGGTCAGGCGCCGTTATTGCTGGTCTCCAGAGGTGTAGGATAGTGTGTATCCCTCCCTGCGTACGGTAGAGTGCTTCACTTATGCGTATCTGCTGCCACACGTATACGAGTCCGTGAGGGCCTGTGGGGACGCATCGCCTGGAAACGCTCGTAGAGACTGAGTCCCGCCACTGCGGCGAAACCAAGGCTGTACAGGAGGAGAAACGGGAGAAGGAGATAGGCCCCCTGGTGCACGGCGAGGTATGTGCCGTAGCCACTGTAGATCGCGAGACCGAGTTCCCCCAGACTGAGCCAGGGAAACGCCGCCCGGTAGCGTTTCCCCACCCAGGTATCGGCGGGGTGTTCGATGCGGAACTTGGGCGTCCGGACAAAGGTCCCCCGCACGTTGCTGAAGGCTTCGAAAATCGCCCTGGTGTTACTCAGCGCAATACCCGTGCCGAAGATCAGCAGGTACGGGAAATACCGCAAGCGATGGAGCCAGTCCGGGTAGAGCTGGCGCTGCGCGTACAGATACAGGCTCGCTGGTCCTAGAGTGGCGCAGAGGCTCCCCACGCTCGTGAGCAGATAGGTGGGTCGCCAGGGGCCGGGCTCGACGTGGAGGAGCCAGGGCATCGCCAGGGCCGTCCACAGCATGAGGGGATGCACCAGGTAATTGGTGAGATGTAAGACGGCCTGGCCCTTGGTGAAGCGCGGCAGGTCTGCCCGCAGAACGCGTGGCAGGAGCTTCTTGGCCGTCTGGATGGAGCCTTTGGCCCACCGGTGCTGCTGACTTTTCACCCCGGACATCTGCACGGGCAGCTCCGCTGGACAGACTACGTGTGGCACAAACTGCATCCGCCAGCCCCGTAATTGCGCACGATAACTCAGGTCGAGGTCTTCGGTCAGGGTATCTGCCTGCCAGCCCCCGGCCTCGTCAATGGCCTGCCGCCGCCAGACACCTCCAGAGCCATTAAAATTCAGGAACAAGCCAGCCCCACAGCGCGCCGTCTGCTCGACCCCGAAGTGGCCGTCAATGCCAAAGGCCTGCGCCAGGGTGAGACGGGAGTATGCGCGGTTGAGGTGCCCCCAGCGTGTCTGCACCATAGCGACGGTGGGATCCTGGAAGAAAGGCAGAGTGCGCAGGAGAAAGTCCGGCACAGGGACAAAATCAGCATCGAAGATGGCGATGAACTCGCCTGTTGCGCGCGTCAGCCCTTCGGCCAGCGCACCAGCCTTATAGCCGTGCCGATGAGGCCGATGCTGCAGCGTGATGTCGAAACCTAGGTGGCGATAGTGCTCGACGAGTTGCATGGCCATGGCCGTGGTTTCATCTGTGGAGTCATCGAGAATCTGGATCTCCAACTGGGCGCGTGGGTAGCGCAAGCGCACCACAGCCTCAACCAGCCGCTGGATGACGTAGCGCTCGTTATAGATGGGTAACTGTACAGTCACACGTGGATACTGCGGCGCGTTCGCCTGCCAGGCCTGCTGTACGGGCGTGTCGTGCTGGAGCATCTTACGCTTAACACGGCGGTGCAGGAAGAGCAGGACATAGCAATTCATGCCATACAGGAAGAGACCGCAGGCCGCCAGGCCATGCAGCAGGAGGAGGCCATGCAGGATGTATGCAGTCATCAGGCGCACTCCGTCGTGACCGCTTCCGGTCATCCCCGATTAGTTAAGGCCCAGAAGCAGGTCCGTTGCCTCCGGTCGTGAGCAGCACGTAACTGCATGCCCATCGCCCGTGGCGATAGGCATGACGACAGTGATCGTTGCCTGTTTCGTGAGGGCGCCTACCCGGACGGTGATGCGCACCCTACCAGGCAGATCTGACCGCTACTTGATGCGCAGAGCCTTCAAAGTCTGCGGGTCGAGGGTACCCGTGACTGGCAACCGTTTGCGCTGTTGATAGCGACGAAGCGCGGCGCGCGTTTGCGGGCCGAGGTGCCCATCCATCGGGCCAGGCGAAAAACCCGCCGCCTGTAAACGCTCCTGGACCTTGCGCAGGCGAGCGCGTGCCGCGGCGTGCCGTCCTCCCTCAAGACGGGGGCGGGGATTCACTGACCGATAGGCCTGGATGAATTGGTCGACCTTCTGACTCACAGACGTGAAGATGGCGCGCAGGTCGCTGGCCTCCACCAGCGAAATACTCCCCACTGTCCAAGTTGCGAACGAGCGCGGCGTCGGATCGCGCAGGAGAGTAGCCGTTTGATAGACAGCCAAGTCAACCGCATACGCATACAGGCCCCCAGTGTGCCGGAGGGTAGTAACGGCCACGGTGAGAAACGCCATGTCCGGGGGGGCACTCGCTTCCTGGCTAGAGACCACTGTGATCCCGGCGCGGCGCAACTGGCGCTCCACCTCGGTCTGCACCTGCTGCCTGGTGACCCCACTCGGTTCGATGTCGGGGGCCATGTCCTCCACCCACACCACCACCCCAGGGAGTCCTTTGAGGGTCTCTCGGGTTGCCTCCTCATCCAGTGCCCACCCTTGCATTCCTGGCACCATCACCATGCCGATGAATACGAGCACACCTACAGTCCAGAAGGCGCGTGGCAAGCCTCGCAGTGCGATGGATTGTTGTGCGTGCATGGGTCTCTCCTCTGTACGTGCCGGGCAGCGCCTACTGTCAGCCCGGCGCCTGCTGACTTGTTCCCGGCCTGGCGCGAAGGCGCGAGGACTTCCCAGGCTCACCCCGGGGGCGTCCCGATCGTTGCGTGAGCCTACGGGTAGGGAGATGACGCACCTTTGGCGCTGAGAGATGCGGGACAGAGACAGGCATGCGCAGAACACGCTCTGAGTCATCCCCAGCCTGCAATGCTGTACTGCTGTCCACGCCTTGCCCCGTTTGCATCTGCGGCGCGCTAGTGCTGGGCTCCAGAGGACTTGCTACGTGCACCGCTGGTTCCTGGGGCTCGGCGCTCCCGTCTCCCCCAGGGTGGTTACCGCGTCCGGGTGCCGCGGCGGGCACGCCCGGGAAGTAGGGCAGCGGTGAGACGACACGCGACAGCAGCAGCACCGGCGTGAGAGGGGCCGCAGGTTCCGTCTGCATAGCCCACCAGACGAGACTGGTCCCGAGCACTAGGCCACAGCACCCTGCTATGGCAATGACATGGCCTGGCCACCTACGGTGGCACCGAAGCGTCCCGGGACCCCAGGCGCGACGCCCTGGCCACAATGCCAGCAGCAATCGCCACCCCATCCGCCGCTCATGTACCTGCTGGCGCTGGGCCACGCATTCCAGGAGCTGGCGCTGGAAGTCAGGAGGGGCGGACGTCTGGAACAAGCGGAATAAGGCCCGTGTATGCTGAGGCGTCCAGGGTGGTTCGTCGTGGGGGTACGGCATGCGTGTGGCACCTTTCATAAGCGCGGCAAAACTTGGCTTCGGCACGCGGGAGATGACGTTCGACCGTCCTCCTGCTGACGTTGAGGATACTGGCAATCTCGTCACAGGTGAGTTCCTCCAGATACCGCAGCACTAAGAGTTCCCGTTCGTAGACGCGGAGCCGATGGAGCGCGTGCCAGACCCGGCGTCGGCAGAACTCCTGACTGACGAGATCCTCAGGGAGACCAGGGGGATCGCAATGCGCCCGTGCACCAATGGTGTCCTGGTGGTTGCGGACTAGCGCTTCTCGGCGTTTCCTGTTGCGTCCAACTTCTAGGCACTTCTTCAACGCGATCCCATAGAGCCACGTCTTGATGGAGGAGTGCCCACGGAAGCCGGCCATGCCGGCAAAGGCGGTCAGAAAGATCTCCTGAGCCACTTCCCGAGCCATCTCCTGATCAAGCAGATGGCACCGACAGTAACTCACGATGGCATCCTGATAGTGCTCAATCAGGACGCTCATGGCCAACGTGAATTTCCCCTGCGCAAGGTAGTCCCGAACGATTGTCTCGCACCCATCCAGCGTCTCGTGCGAGGTCCCAGATCCGTGCATGTTCCTCTCCGTAGGAGCTCACGCCTTGCATGGCGCAGGTTAGAGGGGACGATGAAGATGGCACTTCTTATACACACACGAGGGACCACTGTCCAGCGATGTGAGCCACCACCGCTTTTGTGTATTGTAGTGACACATAGCGCGTGAAATACGACAGCGCTTGAGCCTGGATGGATGGACTACCTCTCGATGCCATCGAGAGTTACAACATATTGCCGGCAGGACATCCACACGGCGCTACTCCGCCCCAGGCCAACGCAGGGTTTTTATGATTACTGAGCCGTAACCATGGCGCAGGAGGCTACCAGGTAGGGCGTTTTCCCGTCCTCTGGGCCGAGTGGCATGACGCCTCTCGAGATACCGTGCGCTCCTTCTGGAAGGGGGACGGCGGCCTGCTGGGCTTTCGTGGGGCGTTGCGCTATTATGATTATGATACCCGCTGGCTGACGCAACTCGTCCTGCGGGTAGATCGGGATGCGGAGAGCTATCTGTATGCCCGAATCACCGCGGGAGATCTCTTAGGGTACAGTTGGCCCTGACGGCATTGGTGGCGCCCCAGGGAGGCGTGCACGGCCTGCGCCGCACCAGTGAGCGCTGGCAGGGTGAGCCCAGGGTGCGTCTGGGCTAGTAATGCGACCTCTGCAAGGCGGATGGAGGACACACCATGCACAAGATGCGAGCTATGCTGGGCATGATTTTCTTGCTAAATCTTCACATGCCGGCTGGCACTATGGCGCAGCCACAAGAGCAAACGCCCCAGAGCACTAACGCCAGCCAGAGTGCGCCGCACAGTGGGCCACCAGCCAGCGCAAGCCAACCCTCGACCTTATTGGCACTGCGCGGTGTGCTTGTCTCGACCGCATCACTCCTGGGGAGCAAGGTCAGGAATCGGCAGGGGCAAAATGTCGGGACCGTGCAGCATCTTCTCATCAATCCCCGCACCGGCCTGGTGCTCTATGCGGTGGTGTCCATAGGAGGCTTTCTCGGCATGGGGGAAGAGACGCTTATTGTGCCTTGGAAGGCTCTGGAGGTGACCCGCGACGACAACGCCCTGGTGCTCAACATATCACAACAATGGCTGCAACAGACGCCCGCAGACGCCGCAGGGGCTCATTTGCCCAAGGAGTAGAGCATGTGCCTGGCAATTCCAGGACAGATCATTGAGATGCTTCGGGAGCGTCCCCATCTCGCGACGGTCGACGTTAGTGGGGTCAGACGCAGCGTCAACATCATGATGCTCGCCGATGAGGCCGTGCAGCCTGGGGACTGGGTCCTCATCCATGTCGGCTTCGCCATGGCGAAGATCGATGCACAGGAAGCGCAGGCGTCGTTGGCGCTCCTGGAGCAAATCGGGCAGGCGTACCGCGATGAGCTCAAGGCATTTGAGGACTCACGCATTGAGTAGCTCTGCCACACACCTGGACACGGTGCTCACTAGGGAGGGAGCAAGCATGCGTTTTGTTGATGAGTTCAGAGACCCAGAGATGGCTCGCGTGCTGGCCAGAGAGATTGCCCGCCTGGCGGATCCACGTCGCCATTACCAGTTCATGGAAGTGTGTGGCGGGCACACGCATACGATCTATAAGCATGGCATCGAGGATTACCTCCCCCCAAACCTCACGCTGGTGCACGGCCCGGGGTGTCCGGTGTGCGTCATCCCCATGGGGCGGGTCGATGACGCCATCTATATGGCCGCGCAGCCGGAGGTGATCCTGACCACGTTTGGGGACATGATGCGGGTACCTGGCGGCCGTGGTTCGTTCCTCGACGCCACAGCCAGAGGCGCCGACATCCGCATGGTGTATTCCCCTCTGGACGCCTTGAAGGTAGCGCGCCAGAACCCGGACAAGCAGGTGGTCTTCTTGGCCATTGGGTTTGAGACTACGGCGCCGTCGACAGCCCTGACCGTCCTGCAGGCTGCCCAGGAGGGGGTGAGGAATTTTACGATCTTCTGCAACCATGTCATCATCATTCCCGCTATTAAGGCGATCCTCGATGCACCGGATCTGCGCCTGGACGGCTTCATTGGTCCGGGTCATGTGTCGACCGTAATCGGCTGCCGACCCTACGAGTTCATCACACGCGACTGTGGCAAGCCCGTGGTGATTGCCGGGTTCGAGCCATTGGACATCCTGCAGGCCATTTATATGCTCCTCAAACAGCTTGCTGAAGGGCGGTGTGCGGTGGAAAACCAATACACCCGCGTGGTACCGTGGAACGGCAACAGCAAGGCCCTGCAGGCCATGCACGCCGTGCTGGAACTGCGACCCTACTTCGAGTGGCGTGGCCTTGGCTTTATCTCGCATTCGGCGTGGAAGGTCAGGGAGACCTTCGCCGCCTATGATGCCGAACGCCACTTCGCTGTCCCCGGGGTGCGCGTCACCGATCCCAAGGCCTGTGAGTGCGGTGAGGTGCTCAAGGGCGTGCTCAAACCCTGGGAATGCAAGGTATTCGGGACGGCCTGCACCCCGGAGACGCCGATCGGGACGTGTATGGTGTCTTCCGAGGGGGCGTGTGCCGCGTATTACCATTACGGACGGTTTACCCGCGAGCGGGTGCGCGCGGTCGTGGAGACAGCATGAGGGAGCCCGAGCAGATCATCCAGGAACCTACCTCAGACCCAGAGCCGGCTCAGCCCCAACAACGGGGAGAGTCTCTGGTCAAGGAACAACAGGTCCTGCAACGCATCGAGCGCGTGCGGCGCCGCAAACCGAGGCTGCAGGAAGAACGCATCACCATGGCGCATGGCGCCGGTGGGAAGGCTACTGCAACGCTGATCGAGGCACTGTTCCTGGAGGCATTTCGCAATCCGCTGCTGGCGCCCCTCGAGGATCAGGCCGTCTTCGGCGTGGAGGGCGTGCGCCTGGCCTTCACGACGGATTCGTTTGTAGTCTCACCCCTGTTTTTTCCGGGTGGGAACATTGGCGACCTGGCCGTCAATGGGACGGTCAATGATCTGGCAGTCTCCGGTGCCCGACCCCTCTACCTCTCGGCAGCATTTATTCTTGAAGAGGGGTTCCCAGTGGCGGACCTGCAGCAGATCGTGCACGCGATGGCCGCGGCCGCCGCCACGGCTGGCGTGGCCATTGCCACCGGTGATACCAAAGTGGTGCAACGGGGCAAAGCTGACGGATGCTTCATCAACACGGCTGGGGTGGGTGTGCTTGAGCGCCCTGTGAGCCTGGGAGCGGCCAACGTCCAGCCGGGAGATGCCGTGCTGGTCTCTGGCCCTATTGGCGACCACGGGATTACCATCATGCTGGCACGCGCCGAGCTGGACATCGTGTCCGATATCACGTCGGATACCGCGCCTCTCACCGATCTCGTCGCGTGCCTGCTCAATGCTACTCCCGACGTCCGTTGCCTGCGGGATGCCACCCGGGGTGGTGTGGCCACCATCCTGAATGAGATCGCCACGGTCGCCAATGTCGCTGTGGTGGTCGATGAACGGGCAATACCGGTACGCACAGAGGTACGGGGTGCCTGCGAACTCCTGGGGATCGATCCACTCTATGTGGCCTGCGAGGGCCAGATGGTAGCGATGGTAGCAGGATACGCAGCCTCTGCAGCCCTCCAGGCGCTGCGTGCCCATCCGTTAGGGCAGCACGCGGCCATCATTGGCACCGTCAAGGACGAACCGCCCGGCCTGGTGCTGCTGAAGACCCAGTTCGGGGGCACCCGCATCGTGGACATGCTGGCCGGCGATCCCTTGCCACGCATCTGCTGAGTGCTGCGCACGCTACTGCGTAGGGCTCATTACCCCCGCCAGTTTGGCGGGGGGGACTACGCAGTACCCGTCATAGGTCAGCGCCGAGAGACGTCGGGGTTACGTCGTTGCACTTGTGGTACACGCATGTAATCGACTTGCGACCACCGCCTGACCCAGGCTTATCCCACCATCATTGGGCGGCACGTGCCGGTGATGCAAGACCCGGAAGCCATGGGCCGCGAGCCGGTCGATAGTGCGTGCGAGGAGCACCATGTTCTGGAACACCCCGCCCGAGAGCGCTACCGTGTGCAATCCTGTACGCTCACGCGTGGTCAGGCAGCCGTACAGGATGGCCTCTGCCACGCTATGATGAAAGCGTCCGGCAATGGCCGACGGTTTGACCTGGCATATCAGATCTACCACCACGGCCCGCACCAGGTCTGCCCCACGGATCGTAAAGCCGTTGGCGCTGTGCTGCAATGACACGCTGAAGACGTCCGTCTCGGTGGGATCAGCCAGTTGCTCAAGCTCCATGGCGGCCTGGCCCTCGTATGTAATAGAGTCGCGCACTCCCAACAAAGCGGCGACGGCATCGAAGAGCCGGCCGGCACTGGAGGTGAGCGGCGCGAAGGCACTGGTCTGCGCCACCTTGAGCACGTTCTGCCATTGCGTCGCGTGCCGTTGCATCACCTCCAGCTCTGGAGGATTGGGGCCAAAAGCTTCTGCAACATAGACAGCGGCCATGCGCCATGGTTCTCTGATGGCCGTTGCCCCACCTGGCATGGCCACCGCTGCCAGGTGGCCAACCCGCTCAAAATGCATCAGGTCCGCCACGAGAAACTCACCGCCCCACAGTGTGCCGTCCGTGCCGTAGCCCAACCCGTCAAAGGCCACGCCGATCACCGGTCCTGGTTCTCCGTTGTCGGCCAGGCAGGAGGCCACATGCGCGTGGTGGTGCTGGACGCCGACCAATGCTACCCCTTCTTGCTCCAGCGCCCATTTGGTAGATAGGTACCCGGGATGGAGATCGTACGCCACGATCGTGGGCCGCACGTCGAACAAGCGCTGGAAGTGGGCGATCGCTTCCGTAAACGACTGGAAGGCCGCAAAATTTTCCAGATCGCCGATGTGGTGGGAGAGGAACGCATACTGTCCCTTGGCCACACAAATAGTATTTTTCAGTTCGGCACCGCAGGCCAGTACCGGTTGCGGGAACTCCCAGGGCACGCTGACCGGCTCCGGTGTATAACCGCGCGACCGACGCAGCAGCATGGGCGTGCCACGCCAGGACCGCACGATGCTATCGTCCGTGCGGATGGCGATCGGGCGATCGTGCGTGAGGAAGGCGTCGGCAATCCCATGCAGCCGCTCCAGCGCCTCGGCGTCCTGATAGGCGATCGGCTCGTCAGACACATTCCCGCTGGTGAGGACGATAGGGGCATTGAGCTCGCGGGTGAGCAGGTGATGGAGCGGCGTGTACGGCAGCATGATGCCCAGGTAGTGGTTCCCTGGCGCCGTAGCGTGAGCGACCTGGGCGTGAGCCAGGCGGCGCAGGAGGACGATCGGTCGTCGAGGGCTGGTGAGGAGCCGCTCCTCCTCTGTCCCGAGTTCCACCAGCTGGCGGACGGCGTTGAGATGCGGCGCCATAAGGGCGAACGGCTTCTCCTCGCGGTGCTTGCGGGCACGTAGCGTTACCACTGCCGCCTCATTGGTGGCATCGACGGCGAGATGATAGCCTCCCAGCCCCTTGACTGCAACCACGTTGCCTGTACGCAGGAGCGCCGCGGCGTGCGTAATCGGATCATCAGGCACAGGACGGCCCCGGGCATCGAGGAGCGTCAGCCGTGGTCCGCATGCCTGGCATGCTACGGGCTGGGCATGAAAGCGTCGATCGGCTGGATCATGGTACTCGCGGGCACAGTCCTGACACATGGGAAACATCGCCATGGTCGTCGCGGCGCGGTCGTAAGGGACGGCGCGGATGATGGTAAACCGTGGTCCGCAGTGTGTGCAGTTCGTCAAGGCATAGCGATAACGGCGATTGGCCGGCTCGCACAGTTCATGCAGGCAATCGGCGCACGTGGCCACGTCTGGAGAGACGAGGGTGTAACGCTCCAGGCCCGCCTGGCTTGGAGCGATGGCGAAGCTGGCGTCTCCTTGCAAAGGCATCTCGCGGCTGGTCACCCGCTTGATGACTGCCAGCGGCGGGGCTTCCCGCTCCAGGGTCGCGAGAAACCGGCCGACATGTTCCCGCTTACCCTCTACCTCGATCAGCACCCCCTGACTGTCGTTCGACACGCAGCCCCCTATGCGGAGACGAGTTGCCAGGGCGTACACGAAGGGACGAAAGCCCACTCCCTGGACAATGCCCTCGACCCGAATCCGCAGCCGTGTTCTCATGGCACGTCCCGCTCATGCCTACACCGAGAGGCAGGGGAAGCACCGCTCTGGGGTGAGGCCCCGGTGCCAGAGCTCTCCGAAGGGGTAGTTTGGGCCTGGTACTCCTCCTCAGTGAGCCAGCGGCCGCCACTGATGCGTCGCTCGATGACCTGTAAACGCCGGTCAAATTCCACGTCCACGGCAATGCGTTGGAAGCACTGTGCCCCCACAATGTCCTTATGCAGCGTATAGGCCGGGCCAATCTCCCCAGGGTCACGCATCTCGCTGACCAGATCGTAGCGCCGGTCAGCCCGTACGCGAATAGCCTCGCCGCAGCGGCTACAGGCGACATAAATCCACATGGCTGGGGGGCTTTCTGAGCGCGGACGTCGTGTCAACAGGCGCGTCAGCCAGCGCATACCGTTCCTCCTAGACAGGTTTTTCTTCATCATAGCCTGGTGGGTGAGAATGTCAACCGCTCCTGCCGCGGATGCGTCTTTTCCGCGTTGCGTCTCTGTCGCAGGCGCCACAATCAGTTATAATGGCGGGTGCAGGCCAGTGATCTTAGGAGTGATGCCCTTTGCAGAGGAAGCGAGAGAGCTATGAAACTTGCAGGGAAAGTCGCGATTGTCTGTGGTGCCTCACGCGGTATCGGCAAAGACATTGCCCTGGCCTTTGCCACCGAGGGCGCTAAAGTCGTCGTCGTGGCGCGTTCAGAGGTCGAGCCTGATCCGCGATTACCTGGCACCATTCATCAGACAGTGGACGAGATCAAGGCCGCTGGGGGCGAGGCCATGGCCGTGAAGGCCGACATCAGTGATGAAGCCCAGGTCGAAACCACAGCCAAAAGCGCCCTGGATGCTTATGGCCGCGTCGATATTCTGGTCAACAACGCCGCGGTGCTTGTGCCGCGCGGTATTCTCGACCTGCCGACCCGGCATATCGATTTGCACAACCGGGTCAATATCAAAGGCCCGATTTTGTGTATCCGTGCTATCCTGCCCACCATGCTCCAGCAGCACCAGGGATGGGTCATCAATGTGTCATCACGCGCCGCAGTTTTCCCTGGTCCTGGACCGTATAAGGATGTTGCCCCGACACGCGCCTTCATGTATGCCGCCACCAAAGCCGCCATCGAGCGTCTCACCCAGGCGCTGGCTATGGAGTATCAAGACCAGGGCATCAGTTTTAATGTCCTGTCGCCAGTAGGTAGAATCCGCACGCCGGGGAACGTTTTCGGCATGACCAAACCCGGGGAGACGCCAGAGCCCTTTGAGCAAGCGATTGCCATGGGCAAAAGCGCCGTGTTCATCTGCTCCCAGGAGCCGCATACGTTCACCGGCAATATTCTGTTCGATGAAGAGGTGGTCAGGCGGTATGACCTCTAGGAGCACGCCGTGACGCACAACCCCTCGCTATCGCCCTCCCCGGCGGCCCGATGCCTGGCCTCGGTAGCCGACGTGAGCGAGCAGTTTACGGCTGC
The DNA here is from genome assembly GCA_048594805.1 of Candidatus Entotheonellaceae bacterium. Classification (GTDB taxonomy): domain Bacteria; phylum Tectomicrobia; class Entotheonellia; order Entotheonellales; family Entotheonellaceae; genus SXND01. Next base: position 18,378 of record JBMDXC010000295.1, read on the forward strand.
AGACTACGTGTGTAGTAAAGAGACCGCGACGGCAGTCTTCTTGATGGTCCACCTGCAACGGCCGCTGCTGGTAGAGGGCCCTCCTGGTGTGGGCAAAACGGAACTTGCCAAAGTGCTGGCGCAGACCACCGCGGCGCAACTCATCCGTTTGCAGTGTTACGAGGGGCTCGATGAGGCGAAAGCCCTGTACGAATGGGAATACAGTAAGCAGTTGCTGTATGTGCAGATGCTCAAAGAGCAACTGGGCACACTCCTGGCCACAACGACCTCTCTTAATGACGCTGTGGCGCTGTTGCAGCGTCAGGAGAGCGCGTTTTTCTCGCGCCACTTTCTGCTGCCACGCCCTCTCCTCCAGGCGATTGTCGCTTCCCAGCCAACGGTACTGTTGATTGATGAAATTGACCGCGCTGATCAGGAATTCGAGGCGCTCCTGCTGGAGATACTCAGTGACTTTCAAGTCAGTATCCCTGAGCTTGGGACGCTGCGGGCCACCCAACGTCCTTTAGTCGTGCTTACCAGCAATGCCACCCGCAGCCTGTCAGAGGCATTAAAGCGCCGCTGTTTCTATCTGTACATTGATCACCCGACGTTAGCCACTGAGCTGCAGATCGTGCAGCGTAAAGTGCCCAGTATTGACAGCCGCTTCGCCACACAAATTGTGCAGTTCGTACAGCGTGTACGCCAACTCAGCCTGCACAAGCCCCCCAGCATCAGCGAAACCCTCGACTGGGCCCTGGCGCTGGTAGTGTTAGGCGCCAGCGTGCTGTCTCGCGACTTGATCGTTGAGACATTGAATATTCTGCTGAAAGATAAGGACGATATCGCTCGTGCTCTACGGGAAGCAGGACGATGACATCGCGTATCGTCACCTTCATCCGCCTGCTGCGTACACAGGGCCTGCCCGTCTCGGTGGCGGAAAGCCTGGACGCCTTACACAGCGTCAGCCAGGTAGGCATGCACGACCGTGACCTGCTACGCCTTACCCTACGCACAGCGCTGGTTAAATCGCACCAGGATTTCCCAACCTTCGATGCGCTCTTCGAGCGTTTCTTCACGGTGCCACGGCGCCGGCGGCGGCGCGGACAGCTACCAGCCAGCCCGAGTACGGGTGTTGGCCAACGCCCGATACCACAGCAGAACGGCCTCCCCTCCACACCTGCTCAGCGCACACCTCCAAGGCCAGCAGCGTCAATGCACCGTCCTGCGCAGGCATCACACAGTGACACGCCCGAGATAGTGTCTGAAGAGACAGCCCAGGCGTTGCAGGCACTTGCCGAGTTAGAACAGACGTGGCAAGAGCATATAGCCGCGACACAGCAGTCCCGAGCCTTAGCTACCCCCGCACACACTGAGAACCCGCCTGCCCAGACCCGCATTGATCGGCCTTTTCCCCCTGATTGTCTTGCCGATATGTATCGCGAGGTGGAACGCCTGGCAGCCCGACTCCTGTCCCGGCAGGCACTGCGTACCAGACGCGCCCAGGCGGGGCGATTCGACATCCGCCGTACGGTCTTGCGAGGCTTGCGTAGCGGCACTGAGGTGCCCTTTACACGCGCCTACCGACGGCGCAAGATCAGTAAACTGCGGCTCATCGTGCTTTGCGATGTTTCCGGCTCGGTCTGGCAGGTCTCGACCTTCCTGTTAAAACTCGTGCATACCCTCCAGGCAGCCTTTGTCAGTGTGCGCAGCCTGGTGTTCGTCAACTCGGTTGTGGAGGTCACAGAGCTATTCCGGCGCATGCGTTTCCCTGAAGACCTCGAATCCCTGCGCCACTATCCCCAGCTCAATTTGTTTGGCCTGAGTGATTTTGGTCGGGTGTTTTACCAATTCTCACAGGACTTTGTACACGATCTGAGGCGTGACACGGTCGTCCTGATCCTGGGAGATGCCCGTAACAACGCCTTTGATCCGCAAGCCTGGGCCTTAGCAGAGGTCCGCCAGCGCTGCCGCCGCATCATCTGGTTAAACCCCGAGCCGCGGCGCGAGTGGAATACTGGCGATTCGATCCTCGCCGCCTACGCTCCTGCCTGCGACCAGGTGTTAGAATGCTGGAGGTTCGAGCACCTGGCACAGGCGGCTGATGTACTCCTACGGGTATAATGTCTGCGTGCCGCCCTCCCAGGACGTCACGACCCATGAACCGCATCGTCGAGCACCTCGGCCCGCTTATCAGCAAGCCACTATCCCCGTATGAGACTGCCAGCTAGACCCACTGGGCAAAGCCCATGGCACAGCCCGTGCCGGCTGGTGAACGGTAACACGGCACGTAGTCAATGAGCTGCATCTTCAGATGCTCGACAGCGCCAGCCGTGGCAATCCAGTTGCGGATCTCCGAGTTCCCCGAGTTGAGACGCTCCTTGGGGATGGAGGTAAGAGTCGCGGCATCGTTATTGTGCAGGGCGGTGATAATCTGCTGGTCGAGTTCCTCGTCAATGACGAAGTGGCTCAAGCCCCCAGAGGCAATCACGGCAACGCGCTTATCACTGGGCCAGCTCTCGACAGCCTGGCGGAGGGCCTGTCCGAGGGCATAGCAACGTTTGGGAGTCGGCTGATTGGGGGGATAGTAGGTGTTCAGCATAATGGGCACGGTCGGCATGGTTGTCCCATGCATGATGCGCCGATAAATAAAGCTGAAGGCATGCCCCATACCCTCATTAGGCGGCAGCTGGCAGCTATGTGCCACGTCGAATTCCTGCTCTATGAGGGACCCAATGATATGGCTGGCCAGGTCGGTGGCGATAGGGAAGTCTTGCTCTTTCTCTCCATAGGCCCAGGCGGCTGCTTGTAAGGACGGGGGCACGTTTTGCCCTCGGCCATAACGGGGCACATTATGAAAAGCGTCTCCCCAATAGACCAGCATGGCAGGCATATTGTCGTCCTGGAAGAGTTCCTTCTGGTCATCGCCAATCATGACCAGGACATCAGGAGCGACATCCGCCAAGGTAGCGCCTACTTGCGCGATGCCTTTCTGGCAGGCATCATAGCGCGCTCGCCACATGTCTGGGGTGAGTTCTTTCTGGATGGATAGCGGCGCAGAAGCGAGCACCTCTTCATAGGCGTAGACCCGTCCATCTGGCTTCCGCAGATCAGGATTGCGTTTGTCCCGCTCCCCATGATTGCGCCAGAGATCCGGGGGTGTGCTGAGTTGAGGGCTGTGCGATGTACCGAGTCCCAGGACAATCTGTGCCATGGCTGCACCTCTGTACTTTCTCTTCCCTGTGCACGTGAGGGAGGATAACGAGCATGTCTGAGGTTTGGTAAGATTGTGCGCTACCGGATAGGCCGCTGCGCGTGGGGGGATCCTAGCTGGTGTGCTAGCTTGACGCAAGTCTGGAAGATAGGAAAGCAAGCACCTGCACGCGGAGAGCATGCATTGACCTGACAGTATGGCCTATGGGTGCTTTACACACCTAAAGGCGCCGTGTGGCCCTGCGCCCAGGCTAGGCCGCCTAGAGCGCAGCGACATCATGGCGCTAGGTGTGGGGAGTGGTATGCTGACTATTTTACGAGGCGTAGTCGTGTTTTCTCTTGGGCAACCTGCTCGACCTCGGCGCCATCGTCCTCCTGTGAGAATTCGACAAGGCCAAGGGTCTGAAAAATTTCCGCCATAGTATAGAGCGTAGCCTCATCGGCACGGATAATTTCGCCAATCAATACGATACGCAGCAAGGAACTATCGGGATTATCACAATGGCTGCATGATCGTTCCATGATGGCCTCTCCTTTCTCCTCACCATAGCTCCACTTCACCTCTCGGCCGTTGTGAAGGGCATCTCCTCCTCAGGCATCGTGTGGAAGGCACAACCCTCTTTGCCATATACTTACTCCAGCGTCCACTCGGCAAGCATAAAAGAAGACCATGCCTAAGGCTGTGATGTACATTACAGAACAGGGGCTGCATCGCCTGTCTCACGTGCCAGGCTTATCGGCAAGAACGCTGCGAAGCTTGAGAGACAACATACCGCGGTTATGTGAGGGGAATGTGTGTTCATCCATACGTAACCTCCCAGCTAAGGCCTGCGATTTTTGCTTATGCTACGGGGCTCTCATCCTTATAGCTACGACAACCTTGGGCATTCTCTGGTTATATTCAGGCCACCAGCGGACCAAAGTTCAAAACAAGACGTTACGCGAGACCATTCCAGGATATTGCAGCATAGGAAGAGAGCCAGGGGAGAGCGAGATAGCCGAAGGCGCTTTTTTGTGTGCGACTTTTGCACCAGTGTTTGTAGACCTTTTCCTACATTGCTTTGAGCAATTTTCAGGTTAACGTTTCAACATCTACACGCGGCAGATCAGGATCAGCAGCGTAGGATGGAACAGCGTGCGTGACTGCAAAATGTGTGTAGACATTGGGACTTTACGACAGACCGCAAGCGCGCTACAATAAACCCCTGGCATGACTACGCCAGGGATGGAAGGTTCTACGACAATGCAGTCGAGTTTAGCTCACGCGGATGCAGTGCAGCGTGGAGCCTAGCGTTACCTGTCCCTCCAGGGGCCATATTCTACAGGCAGGCGCCCCATTAGAGAGACCCACAGACAGGATTATATAGTATGGCAGCCCAAGATACCCTTGAAAAGCCCATTGAAGAACTCGAATCCGTCGTGATTCGTCTGGCCGGCGATTCCGGCGACGGGATGCAGCTCACTGGCGGCCAGTTTACCCGAACCGCAGCATTGTTTGGCAACGACATCAGCACGCTACCGGACTTTCCAGCAGAAATTCGTGCACCGGCTGGTTCCCTCCCAGGCGTCAGTTCGTTCCAGCTCAATTTCAGCAGCCGCGATATCTACACTCCAGGCGATGCCCCCCAGGTACTGGTGGCGATGAATCCAGCGGGGTTGAAGACGAACATCGGCGACCTGGAAGACGGCGGGATTTTGCTGGTCAACACTGACGCGTTTACCAAGGCGAACCTCAACAAGGCCAACTATAAGAGCAATCCGCTGGAAGACGGCAGTCTGTCCCGCTACCGGGTCTTTAAGGTACCCATCACCTCACTCAATGCCAAAGCCCTTGAAGGCCTCGAGATGTCAGCGCGCCAGATTGAGCGCTGTAAGAACTTCTGGGCTCTGGGGCTCCTCTACTGGCTCTATCATCGGTCGACGGAGCCCACCTTGCGTTTCCTGGAGCGCCGCTTCAAGGATAGACCGATCTTTTTTGAGGCCAACAAACGGGCCCTCCTGGCCGGCTATAACTATGGCGACACCACTGAGATCTTCACCACGGCCTATCGTGTACGCAAGGCGCATCTGCCAGTGGGGAAATACCGCAATATTACTGGGGCCGAGGCCTCAGCCATGGGCTTTGTGACGGCAGCACGGCTGTTCGACAAACCCCTCTTTTACACTGCCTATCCTATTACCCCGGCGAGCGAAGTGTTGCATGAGATCGCGCAATATAAGCACTTTGGCGTCAAAACCTTCCAGGCCGAAGACGAAATCGCCGCGGTGTGCGCCGCGATCGGGGCGTCCTTTGGGGGCAATATTGGCATGACCTGTACGAGTGGCCCAGGCATTGCCCTCAAAAGCGAGGCGATTAACCTCGCGCACGCGGTGGAGTTGCCGCTGGTCATCGCCGATATTCAACGCGCTGGCCCAAGTACGGGCATGCCGACGAAAACTGAGCAGGGCGACCTGTTGCAGTGCATGTTCGGGCGCAATAGTGACTCCGCATGTGCCATCGTGGCGCCAGCAACGCCAGGAGATTGCTTTTATATGGCGATCGAGGCAGTGCGTCTGGCCATCCAATTCATGACGCCTGTCTTCTTCATGTCAGACGGCTATCTGGGTAATGGTTCAGAGCCGTGGCGTATCCCGTCGGCCAAGGATCTCCAGCACTTTACGGTGGCGCATCCGACCGATCCGGCTACCTTTGCGCCGTACCGGCGTGATCCTGCAACCCTGGTGCGCCCCTGGGCAATTCCGGGGACGCCTGGCTTAGAGCACCGCATTGGTGGTATAGAAAAAGCGGATATTACCGGGAATATCAGCTATGATCCGCTCAATCACCACAAGATGACGGTGCTGCGCAATGAGAAGATTGCCCGTATCGCGGACTATATCCCCGAGCAAGAGGTGTATGGTGATCCAGCGGGTGAACTGCTCATTCTGAGTTGGGGAAGCACGTATGGCGCTGCCATCACGGCGGTGCAGAAACTCCGCGAGCAAGGAGCGGCGATCTCCCACGCACATCTGCGCTACCTCAATCCCTTCCCCAAGAACCTGGGCGATATCTTGCAGCGCTTCAACAAAGTGCTGATTCCGGAACTGAACCTGGGACAGCTCCGTCTGCTCATCCGGGCGCGCTACCTGGTGGATGCCGTCGGCCTCCCAAAGGTGCAAGGACTGCCCTTCAAAGTATCGGAAATTGTTGCAAAATGTGAGGAACTCCTTGCCTGAGGAGGCAGGTTATGGCTCAAGAGACGCATCAAACGACGAACGGTGCTACGGCAACGCTCACGCGCAAAGATTTTGTCACAGATCAGGAAGTGCGCTGGTGTCCAGGGTGTGGTGATTACTCCATCCTGGCACAAACCCAGAAGGTGATGCCCGAGTTAGGAGTGCCACGGGAGAACATTGTCTTTGTCTCTGGCATCGGGTGCTCCAGCCGCTTCCCCTACTATATGAATACGTATGGCTTCCACACCATTCACGGCCGTGCGCCCGCCATTGCCACGGGGCTCAAGGCCAGCCGGCCTGATCTCATGGTCTGGGTGATCACGGGTGATGGCGATGCTCTCAGTATTGGGGGCAATCACCTGCTGCATGTCCTGCGGCGCAACGTGGATGTGAAGGTCGTGCTCTTCAACAACCGCATCTATGGGCTCACCAAAGGGCAATATTCCCCGACCTCGGAACTCGGCAAGAAGGGGGTCAAATCGGCTCCCCTGGGTGTCCCCGATTACCCCCTCAATCCGCTCAGTGTGGCCATTGGCGCTGAGGCGACGTTTGTGGCGCGCACTATTGATACAGATACAAAGCATCTCATTGCCACTCTCGAGCGGGCTGCCGCGCATAAGGGCACGGCGTTCATCGAAGTGTATCAGAACTGTAATGTGTACAACGACGGTGCTTTTGCGTACCTGACCGAGCGTGAGGTGCATGACGACCGTACGCTGTACCTGGAGCACGGCAAGCCCATGCTCTTCGGTAAAGAGCGCAATCGTGGTATTCGTCTCCGTGGCGTAGACCCGGAGATTGTGACGCTTGGTGCAAACGGTGTGACCGAGGACGATGTCCTCCGGCACGATGAAACCAGGCCAGTGGCCAGTCTCGCCTATATCTTGAGTCGACTGGACTATCCGGATTTTCCGGTACCCGTCGGAGTGCTACGGGCTGTCGAGCGTCCAACCTATGACGGTATTGTCGAAGAGCAGGAAGCCCTCGCCATCGAACGTTCTGGGCATGGTGACCTGGACAAGATGTTCAACAGCGGTGATACCTGGGTGGTGGACTAGGGCCATTGCTCTTGGAACTGGGCAGGTTGGGATGCCGGGTGATGGTGTCACCCGGCATATTTTTTCGCCAGCCGACCATGTCGTAGCTACGTAGTAGCGAACCTGCCTCAGAGCCGATTATCTGACGCTGGCCTGCTTGTATCAATCGCAGCGGCCGTGCCTGGCCTCAGGTCGTCGTGGCCGGCGCGCTCTTCGTGGGTGCGTTGGCACTCATACGAGCCGGAATGCTCACCTGCCGCCGTGGCCCTTGTGGCACGATGCGGATGCTGGTCATGTCGATCGTCGACATCTCCATGTCGAGCAGGCCCAGCACGCCGTTCGCTAGCTCGTTGTAACGGTCAAACCAGCTCCGCAGCCGATTACGCCAGGTCGGCAGACCACCGTTCGCATGCAGTTCAAACGCCGATTCGCGGCTGTCCAGGTCGGATGAGATGTGGTCCCAGGCCATCTGCAGCAGCGCGGCGCGCTGAAGAGCCGTGTAACCACCACCCCCAAACGCTTCTTCCAGGCCAGCGGCCATCTCAGGTGCCGCCAGATCCGTGTCAGCAGGGGCGACCACAAGCGATGAGCCAGGCAAAATACGCAGGATCTCCGTGATGCGCTGACGCGCCTTGAGCATGGCAATACTCCCGGCGGCGATGTGGAGCAAACCCGGAAAGTAATAGCCGGCCTGTGTCCCTTCTGGATCACGCTCGGCAGCGGTGATGCAGCTCGACACCGTCTGCACGTCTATGACGAGATCGACCAGATACTCGATGGTCTGCGGGTCCTCCCGTAGACCCATGGCGTCGGTGCAGGCCAGAGCCAGGCCCAGGGTAAATTCTGCCTTGGAGAGCCAGCAGTAGAGCTGATGCCAGAAGAGCCAGGATGTGATCGCCTGTCCACGGCGCGGCTCAAACGGAGGCGGTCCGGTCGTCCCCGGCGGCGGTTCCGTGAAAAACACCCTGTCCCACGG
>JBMDXC010000296.1:0-2552 GCA_048594805.1 Candidatus Entotheonellaceae bacterium
GAGATATGGTACAATTCATTAAAGATTTACCCTTAAGAACTGGGAGATGTCGAAGGCGGTTAGTGCCGCCTGTGGTATGCACAAGCCCGATCCGAAGTTCGGTGAACCCCCAGTTGGCCCAGGGGGTTTACTCTTTCTAGTTGTCTTCTTCATGGCGTCCCTCTCCCAACGCGCTCTTCCACGCGCCGCTCGGCCTCCTCCAGCGTGACGCCAGAGAGCTGGTCGAAGAACGCTGCGAGTTCCGCACGGCTGAAAATGACGCGTTTGCCGTGTTTTCTGAATGGTATGAGACGGCGCTCAACCATTTTCTCGACAGCTTTGCGTTTCTTGCCAAAAAGCTCCGCAACGCCATCAATCGTTAAGTACTCCGACATGTGCACCCTCCTTTGCTATTTGCCCTCCTTACTGCGACGTGCTACCCTTTTCATGTAACAAATGTGACATGTCCGCAACTTAGCTTCTAACAGGGACATAGCATGGAAAGTGGCGTGACAGACTTTTCACCATGCGTGCAACTGGTCTGCCAGGTATCTGTGCAGGTGCTCTCATGTGCGCGGAAGTATCGGCGCAATCGATACTGGGCGTTGCCAACAGCACCCCCGAGGCCTGCATTGCCCGAGGGGTGGACGTGGAGCGACGATGAGGAGTATCAGCCTCGCCGCCCCATCCGGTCGCGGCTGGCCTCTGGGGCTATCGACGTGCTTTCCTACACCATCGACCTCTTCAATCCGGCTGGGATTGGGCTCCAGCTCCCTGGTGGTCAGCGCCGCCTCCAACGGATCAGCCATTTCCGGCCTCGCCACACCCAGAGAGGCAAGTCATCGGATGCGTCGCCATACGTTGTGCTGCGCCCAAGGGGACCCGTGCTGCGTGTCCTCTTTGCCCTTACAGAGCCCAATGGGCTTCCGCGACGGCTGGAAGTGCACGTAGCGCTTGGAGGCATGAGTCCACGCGACCAAGACTTGTTGCGTCAGCACACCAACTATGACTCCGAATCCGACACACCCGATGCATCGCTACCCCAGACCTGGAGGATCACGATCTTTCGTCAGGGGGAAGGGCGCGGCGTGGCCAAACGGCGAGAGGATCGGGCACAGTTGGCCCGGGAACGTCCCGCACGCATACACGCCATATGCCAGGACGAGGAGACATTGCTCCGCTATCAATGCGGAGACCGTTACGGGCCATGTCTTCTGCGTGTTGATGACGACACGACAGCTAACAATATTGCCGTTCAGCTTCTGGCCTACTTGTTACAAGAAGAGATGGTGTGCTGGGAGGACATTGAGCCCTGGCTGCAACAGTATGACCAACGTCCTATTGCTGCGGGGACCCGCTATCGATGTATGATGGAGCTAGCCCTTCCATTCGAGCCCAATGCCCTGCGCCCTCTCGCATTGCTCCCTGCAGAACCAGAGGAATACTCCATCCCACAAGCCGCGAAGGTGTTAGGAATCACCGAGCGCCAACTCCGATACAAGATCGAGCACGAGGAGATTCCAGGCGTGGAGAAGCTGGGAAGACGTATGCGCATTCTGCCTGCAGGACTCGAACATCTGCGACGGCCGGTTAGGGACCAAGCCCGACGTCAGCAGGACAAGACACGGCGGACGATGTTTACAGAGAAGACACGTGCATACGGCATGAAGCCAGACGCCATAAGGCAGATGATCCATAGGGGGCCACGAACGCTTGAAGGGACCCCAGATTGGGATGCCTTGGAAGCACAGCTCACATGCAAGGCCACTAAGCAACGACACGGCAAGGAGGAAGCCACAGTGCCTTCCTATGACGCCCTCTGATTGACACATGTCAGGGACGGCTCGCCAAGGTAGAACTCGGAAGTGAGGAGTGGGCAGTGCTTCAGGATAAATTGCGGGAGCTTCAGCAGGGGTCAAGTCCCTAATGGACCCCCAGCGCCAGCACCGCCGATGCCGATTGCACGGGAGCTGACCAGGGCCATACGCAGGCTCTATGCTGATCGCGTGGATGCAGACTATGGGATCGTCCGGCTCACGTCGCTTGAAAGTACGACGAGCCTGACGACCGCCAGACAGATCGTACGCTTGGTCGCAGATGCGCTCAGTTTCTCGTTAGGAGGGATTTCCCTATGAAGCCCGTACCACAGGAGCTTCTCGAACTCGTCAGGAAGGCAGCACCGCCAGAGGCGGAGATCGTGCCCCTCGCCTGGGCCTTTGAGGATGAAGACTACAACATCGCTGTGGTAATGCCCGATATGATAGATCGTTTGACCGCACGCCAGGTTGAAGACCGGCTCATTGATGCGGTCATCGATTGGGACGCGGCACACCACACTTTTACGCTTTGTAAAGTCTGGCGGCAGCACGAGATGGCACGCACAGGGGTGTTGTGAAAATTGCTGGGACTCTGATGGGAAAATGCGGGGAATTAAGGGCAATGATGGGGAAGGCAGCAGAGAGGGTTTCTCTAAAAAAATCAGGAGATTAGCAGCATTTTCAAGATGTTGCTAACCCCCTTTAGAACGGATTAGGAATCCACCGCTCTATCCACCTGAGCTACGGGAGCAGTTC
>JBMDXC010000297.1:0-2729 GCA_048594805.1 Candidatus Entotheonellaceae bacterium
GCCCTGGAGCATGTGACTGCCCTGCTCAAGGCGGGCAGCCCTATCCTGGGGATCGGCTCGCCGCGCGCTTCGCTCGAAGCTAACTTTGCCCTGCGCACGCTGGTCGGTCCTCAATATTTTTATCTTGGCATATCCGAAAGAGAGCACCGCTTGCTCTCTGCCGTGCTCTCCATCCTGTGGCACGGCCCGGCACGCACTCCGTCACTGCATGACGTCGAGCAGGCTGACGCGGTGCTCGTCCTGGGGGAGGATGTGACGAATGTTGCCCCGCGTCTGGCGCTTGCCCTGCGTCAGGCGGTGTGCCAGCAGCCCTTACGTCAGGCCGAAAAGCTGCGCATTCCCCGCTGGCAAGACGCAGCGGCACGTGAACTCATCCAGCAGCAGACAGGCCCGCTCTTTATTGCTACACCCTCGCGTACCAGGCTCGACGATGTGGCCACCGAGACCTGCCGTGCTGCTCCCGATGATGTCGCGCGCCTGGGTTTGGCGGTGGCGCGTGCGCTCAGCGCCGACGCGCCGCCCGTCCCAGGGCTGTCAGACGAGATGCGGGCGCTGGCTTCCCGTATTGCGCAGGGACTGCGCGACGCCGAGCGGCCCCTCGTAGTGTCTGGCACCAGCCTGGGGAGTGAGGCCGTATTGCAAGCCGCGGCCAACGTAGCCTGGGCCCTGCGTGAGAACAAGCGCCCGGCACACCTGTGCCTGACGGTGCCTGAAAGTAACAGCCTGGGAGCGAGTCTGCTCGACGGTGGCAGCCTTGAGGCTGCTTTTCAGGCAGTGCAGAGCGGCACAGCGGAGACCGTAATTATTCTAGAAAACGACCTTTTTCGACGCACAGATGCTGCCACGGTGCAGGCCTTCCTGGAAGCCTGCCCGCATGTCATCGTGCTTGATCACCTCAGGCACGCCACGGCTGAGCAGGCCGAGGCTGTCCTGCCCGCCGGCACTTTTGCGGAAACGGATGGCACGCTGGTTAGTAATGAAGGGCGGGCACAGCGCTTTTTGCAAGTCTTTGTTCCAGATGGAGACGTGCAGGAAAGCTGGCGCTGGCTGCGCGATGTGATGCTTAGCGCCGGACGGGACGAGGGCAGCGCCTGGCAGAACCTGGACGATGTGATCGAGGCCCTGGCGCACGCGCTGCCAGTGTTTGCCGAACTCCCGAACGTCGCCCCACACGCTGATTTTCGTCTGGCCGGCCAAAGAGTTCCACGCCAGCCGCATCGCTATAGCGGTCGTACGGCGATGACGGCACACCGCACCGTGCATGAGCCGAAACCACCGGATGATCCCGATACGCCGCTGGCTTTCTCCATGGAGGGGTATGAGCGGCAGCCACCACCACCGCTCATACCATTTTTCTGGGCGCCTGGCTGGAACTCGCCGCAGGCGATAAATAAATTCCAAAGCGAAATAGGAGGCTCCTTGCGCGGAGGTGACCCGGGGCTCCGACTCTTCGAGCCGGTGGCGGATGGCGGCGTGGCGTTCTTCCGACACAGCCCGGAAGCGTTTCGGGCTCGCGACGGGGCCTGGTTACTGGTGCCGCTGTACCACATCTTTGGCACTGAGGAATTGAGTGCCCTGGCGCCAGCAGTGGCAGAACGCATACCAGCGCCGTATCTCGCCCTGTCTCGGGCTGATGCGGCGGCGCTGCAAGTGGGACCCGGAGATACCCTGGCATGTACGCTTGGTAGTATGATGCAGTGCCTGCCGGTGCACGTGGAGCCAGGCTTGCCCGCAGGCATAGCAGGGCTCCCCGTCGGACTGCCGGCCTTCCAGGGCATGTCCCTGCCGGCGTGGTGCACCCTGACCAAGGTAGGGCCATCATGAGTAGCAACCTGCGCCTCTGGCTCAATATCGTGGGCATGCTGATAGCGCTGCTCAGCATCAGTGCGGGGCTTGTCTGGCTCGAGCGCCGGTTGCTGGCGGTGTGGCAAGACCGCTATGGCCCCAATCGCGTTGGCCCGTTTGGCCTGCTGCAAGTGCTTGCCGATATGATCAAGCTCCTCACGAAAGAGGACTGGGTGCCCTCGTTTGCGGACCGACCAATATTCGTTCTGGCCCCTGCGGTGATTCTGGTCACCTCCCTGATGGCATTTGCCGTCGTGCCGGTGGCACCCGGCATTGGCATCGTCGATCTCAACATCGGACTGCTGTTCTTTCTGGCCATGTCCTCACTCGGGGTCTACAGCGTCATACTGGGTGGTTGGGCCTCCAATAACAAGTATGCATTGCTCGGCGGCATGCGCGCCGCTGCGCAAATGGTGAGCTATGAGGTATTCATGGGCCTCTCACTCATGGGCGTGGTCCTCCTGGCTGGCTCGTTTAACCTGCGTCAGATTGTCGAGGCACAGCGCCAGGTGTGGTTCTGCCTGCCCCAGTGTCTGGGCCTCGTGGTCTTTCTCATTGCTGGCATTGCTGAAACGCACCGCGCGCCCTTCGATTTGCCCGAGGCCGACAGCGAACTTATTGCCGGCTTTCATAGCGAATACTCTGGCATGAAGTTTGGGATGTTTTTTGTTGGTGAGTACCTGGGCATTACCCTGATCTCGGCGCTGATTACCACGCTGTTTTTTGGGGGATGGCTGGGTCCTGTTCTGCCACCGGTGGTGTGGTTCCTGCTGAAAACTTTTGTCTTTATCTGTTTCTTTATCCTGCTCCGTGCCTCGCTGCCCAGGCCACGCTACGACCAGCTCATGGCCTATGGCTGGAAGGTGATGTTGCCCCTGACGTTA
>JBMDXC010000298.1:0-6545 GCA_048594805.1 Candidatus Entotheonellaceae bacterium
AGCGTTGCCAGAGGGCAGCAAGACCGTCGCTGCGGTCACAACACACGTTCTCTCCCTAGCTCCTGGGCGCAGGTTTGGGCACCGCAGGATGGGCATCCCCGGACACTCTCGGAGCCTCTACCGCCCGGACTCAGCAGCGCATCTTTATACCGATGCCTGCGCCTGCCGGGAGTATAGGAAAATCAAGCGGCCTTTTCTATCGACTGCGCGCCTGCCCTGTTGCCCACCCTGTATCACCAGGTACCACACCCGGGCGTGGCGGAGTGGCCCTAGTGTTGCTGGCAGGCGTGTGAGGCAGCCGCGGCAGTGACGTCCATAGCGGCTTGGGGTTTTGCCCTTTGGCTTGACGGCGAGGCGACTGCACCCAGCGGCCGTAGGGGGTGACCAGGAAAATTCTCACCTTGGGTGGTTTTCGATGAACGATGACACGTTCCACCACATAATTCGGTGGAATGTGGCTTTCTCAACTCACATCAGTCCACCAAGTCTCCCGATTAGATTGAGAGCAACTGTATTCTGCTGGTCTACAAGCCATTGGAGCAGGCTCCGGAATGCAGCGAACGCTGTGGCGTCTCGACGTAGACGTGGTTCATCTTGTCGCCAGACGATGTTGAGCAGGGATGCCACAGACTCGGCTACGGATTCCCGGCCGATGATGCGCTCGGACGTGGCGCTGATGAGCGCGCGATCCAACCACACGATCCCCGGCAAGCGGACGGGCTCGGCAGCGGCCAACTCCAGCCAGCGCGAGAATGCCGCCAGGAGGCGACCATGAGCACCCGCATATTTTATCCACCGCTCGAAGAGCTGCAGGCTCCGCTTAGCTAACTCGCGGTGACGTTCCTCCCAATAATGCCGCGTAAAGTCATCGATGCCGATAAGGGCTTCCCAGACGTCTGCGTAGTAAGACCACCTTTGCCTTGCCTGTTCCTCAAGGGTCTCTGTGAGCACGTGCTCGATCATTGTACGCCGAATTGCAGCAAAACCTGGAGGAGCTGGCTCCTGAGTTAGCCCATGGCGGTAGAAGGCTCGTAAAAAATCTTCTGGCCAGCCATACGCCTCGGCAGGAAGATCGAGAACTGACTGCCACAGTTCCTCAGGCCGTTCCTCTGGATCCATGTACTGCACAGCGATCGCCACGCCGTCCAGTATCCACTGCTCATCTTTGTACGGGTAGCTGTCGTTGCTCGTCTTCTTGGACTCCTGTGCTCTGGTCAGAACGCACCGTAGTGCCTCTCTCCAGAACTCCAACCACTCGCGCCGCTCTTCGGTGTTGAGGGATTGGTCAGGCGTCGGCAGCCATGCGTGTGCTGCCCTTACCAGTCGCAGGTCCAGATGGTGGGTGCGGTGCCAGCGCTTACGCAGTGCGTCGATCGCCCTAAACCGCCTAGGATCGTCCATGTCATGCCACATGCCGCACGTCGATGGTGTGTAGCCCTTGACAAAGGCTGCAATCCGCTCCCCAGCCCACTGGGTGACGTTCTGGTAGAATCGCCGTACCTCCCCTGCACTCAATGTTGCGACAATACCTTGTGTCTGGTGGACAAATGCGACCCGTCTGCGGACGTTCGCCCACTCGAAGAGCAGGCGCCGTAGGCGCCCAAAATCGTCACCAAGGACGGCACGGTGCTCCGCGCACCGTTCGAATAATATCCGCACAGCGACATAGTGTAGCGCGAATACCAGACTAGCCACGAGGCGGCGAAGCTGAGCGTTGGCAGGGTCCCGCGCCCACAGGACTGGGAGTGCTTCAGCAGCAAAGCAGTCCCAAGTCCACGATGCTGCGCTCTCTGGGACACCGAACTTGCTGCGAGGAGGCGGGGTCAGCACTACAGACCTTAGCTGGTTTAGGCACCATTGCATTCGTTCTGGGTACTCGGCCAGCCAATCACCATGCAACCGCACCAGTACGGCGACCGCTCCCACAATGGCATTGGCTACATTGTCCCTGCCGCTCTCTTCCAGCGCCATCTCAGATCTACCGCTTGACTGGGGAGGGGCCGGCTGCTGACGAGCATCAGCGACCCTGCCTCTGATTCGGCCACACATGGACGTCAGTGCACGGAGCCAACGCGAGAGAACACTGCTACTCTTGGGGTGATAATACTCATCTTCGTTCGCTAGCACTCCCGCAGTGGATACCTGCTGTGGCACGTTCTCTAGACTATCCGCGAGCGCCCAAGTGTTTACTCTGGTCGCGATACGCTGGGTGTCGCTCCAGAAGTTCTCCAGTTCCGCGCCATGCAGGACAGTCCCCGCGTCAATCATTTGTCGGCATCGGATGGGCAAGCACATCACGAGCGACTGCTCTTCGAATGCTTGCCTCTCCGCAGCTCGCCTAGCCTCAAGTTCCTGGGCACGAACATTCACTATCATCTGGCCGTGCTCCGGGTGCTTTACGATTCCATAGTTCTCGATATCGAAGGTAATGACGAGATCCTCAAGGAACTCGTGGACCCGGCCATTCGGAGCCGCTGCCATCCTTTCCTGCCAGCGTCCTCGAACTTCCCCAAAGAAGTCATGTATGGCCGGACGACCCAGGAGCAACCTCAGGGCGAGGTAACGCAGATCAATAGAGCGGTGCTCGAGTTCATGCAAGGCCTTGGCCAGCGATGTGATATCCCAGTAGTACACCTCGGGCACCGCAAGCAAGGGGCGGATCGGACCTTCAAAGAGTGCGACATCACGCTTCCCAACGTCGCATAACACCTTCAAAAAAGCAGCACTGCGAGCCCGCTCAAGGATGGTGTAGACCTTCTCCTCGATTGGTCTGCTTGCGTCCAGTTCCATGTAGAGATACTGCTCCAGTGCCGTGAGCGCTGCCTCAACAGCGCTAGGAGGATTGCCGAGCCCAGTTGCCCAGCCGTAGACGCGCGAGTCACCAAGCAACTCACGGTCCTCTCCTTCGAGCGGGATCAGAACACTCCCCGGGGATTGGTACCAGTCCTGCATCATACAGCCGAACAGTCCTGATGCATCACCTTGCGCCTCTTGCTCAGCTTGGTATTCCCGAGCGTCTACCTCGGCGTAGAAATGCCATCGCTCTGTTGCGAAGTTCACCAGTCGTGCGATAAGTTCTAGGCCTTCATCGAAGTTTGTCCTCAGGAAACCCAAGAAAGGTCCATGGATGTATAAAGGTGGATGCCAGCGGTGGCTATCATCGAGATCGAGTTGGATGTGCTCGTACCAGTTGTCGCTCCACTCGAACCATCTGCGCGGTTTGATCAGTGATGCGAGGGCTACTTCACGGGCCGTTTTCGGCCGCGCACGGATCAGCGGCATTAGCGCATCAGTGTCAAGCACTACCTCTCGGAAGTCGTCGTCCACCCTGGACCGAGGACCGTCAGGCCAGGGTTCAGGCAGCCGCTCCTCGGAATTGAACCGGGGATCGAACCGGATGCTCTCCGGAATCAGGTCAGCGTCTGTGGGATCAGTATCTGCCTCTTCCGTCTCATGCGAACGTTCGCTCGCCCTGAGCGCGAAAGCGACTACTGCGTCTGGCAGCTCGCACGCGCCTGCCAGCGCAACCCGATAATATAGCTTGCGATGCTTGTGGTCGACTCCCGTATACATATTGCGAGCTTGCAGAGCCCGTTCACCCAATATCAACCCAAGCTGTGCGGATTCCCGGCGGAACGGGGTTCCCTGTGGCGTGTGACTAAGCCAGAGATCCACTACCTGCCCGACTTCGACAGGAGCAGCGGGTATAATTTCAGCTCGATGTGTGTAAAGAAAACGCAGCACCGGCGGCCAGTATGGCCAGTTCGGATAACGGTGCTGTACTGCCACGCCTACATCATCGCGCCCTTCCGCACGGGCAAGGGCCGTGAAACGTGGATCAGGTAGCGTTGCGAACGCCAGGAAACGCCCGAGTAACCGTCGAAGTAATCTTCCGTCATCGCGCAGAAGATCCTGACGGGCACGCTCTAACAGCGGCAGTGGATCCGCCGCGAAGATGATCGATTCCAGGAGCAGATCCCCGGCGCCTCCGTCACCCTCTCCTGTAAGGGCAGAGAGCATGTCTCGCCACTTCTCGGTATCACCGACATGCTCGAGGAGATGAACTCCGTAGAGGCGTACGGCGCGGTGCCACAGGGGGGAGTCAAGACGTTCCCTGAGGAAACCCACGAGACTGTCGGATCGCGACACGAGAACGCGTAAGCGCGCCCAGTCCCCAAAAAGGTCGTGCTCGAAGACGACCTGATCATCTGCGGTCCGCCGGCACACGCGATCGTGGACGAGACTGTCCAATGGCCCAAGGTCCGAAACGTCTAGCTCGTGCAACGGAACCCCGGGCCTCAGTGTGTCGGCCTGGCGTTCCGCCAAGAGTGTTATGAGCCGTCCACGAGGCAGGCCGTCAGCACTGCGTAGGATTTCGCTTTCCCAAAACCACGCTGCAACGCTCGACTCACCGACCCAACTCGACGTTGACACCTCACTGCCCGTAATGAGGCGAGCCGCTATCAAGTCCAAGAACTTGAGGTTGACGAGCAGGGAACGTAAGTTGCCCTGGTGCTGCAGCCGGGCAGCGCGCGGGATGCTGTCCCAGACCGGCCCTAGTTCTTCGACTGCGAGGGGTTCGCACTCTACCAAGTGCCACGCCGTTGCGGTAATGCCGGCTCTCAGAAGGCTTTCCTGCACTCGCAGCCACTCCTGGGTTTGGCAGGTGAAGACCAAGTGCCAGGGGCTACCCTGCTGGTGGAGCTGCATGGTGCTCAGAAGCGATGCGACCAGAGCGAACGCACATTCGTCGTACAGACGGTCGAGCCCATCCAGCACGAGCAGGGCCCTGGCATCTGGTATGAATGTTAGCAGTTCAGAGAGCCCATGAGTGAGCTTGAGATCCGCTTCAAACGCCGCAAAGTCGACGCGTTCGAAGGACCGGGCCTCGAACCACAGGCATTTATCGCCGTGAGCAAGCAATTCGCTTGCGAAGCGCCTGGCAATGGCTGATTTGCCAGCACCCGAGGGGCCTAGCAGGATGACAGCATGGGCTGCCTCTACGGCGTTTCTCAACTTCTTGATTTCCTTGTCACGCGGGAGGTGGACACGTCCACCGATGGAGTCATGAACATACGCTGTAGACGCGGTCGTCAGCTCTTTAAGATGGGCCCAATCCGACCGGTGATTTGATCGGTCCAAAAGGCGAAACTGGTAACGAAGCTCTTCAAGCAACGACTGGCGAGTAATACACCCGGCCTTCGGCCTTCGTTCGGACGACATCTGCAAGAGGCATTTCCAAAGCTGCGATGCTTCCTCGACTTCTCCACTCCTGAGTGCCCACCGACAGCGCTCGACCGTACGCTTCTCGTCCTCAGACGATAGCAACTCGAAGTCGAATTCGAAGAATTGCAGACGCGCGATCAATCGCCCGATGTCTTGGCTCGATATCCTATGGATTTGGGCGAGGTCGGAAGGACACGAGAAGGACCCGAATAGCGAACGCCTGGTTTCACTCGCCCACCCATCTTGGGCATAACGTGTGGGAAGAAGCTGCGGGTCTCCCTCTTTCGCCGTTTGGACGACGAACGCGAGTGCAGCGCACGTATCGGTCGGGAGAGGGGCGGTGACAAGGCCCAGATAATCAGTCGTCTCGTCAAAGCACGTCGAGCTATCATGCAGGCACTGCTCCCATGCGGTGCGGACGAAATCAGGTGGTGCAGTGGAAACGCCAAACTGAACGTTGCTCTTGACAGAAAGAGCACAACGGTGCCGTCCATCTCTGGCAGCAAGGGTCAAGAGGAGGTCATCTAGAAACCACCCATCCGGTCGTGTCTGGAAGTCGATGCAGTCGAGAAGACCAAGGTCAGCTCCAAGCGGCGGTTCGTCCGAAAGCATATGCGCGAGGAACCAGGCGCAGACCTTGTCTTCGAAGACGAATCCGCCCGTGATCTTAGACGGTGCAACATCTTTTGCCATAGCACCCCTTTAGCCCTGCCAATAAACCACTTCAAGCCACGAAGCTGCTTTTAGTACTACTGTTGTAATTTCAGGACAAAAGATTGGAAATTCGATGGGCTGCAGAGTGAATGCACAAATGCTGAGAATTCTTTAAATGCAATGAACTATGAGTCAAACCACAATTTTAGTCCTAAAAGGTTCATATCAATATGCGAAAATCTGGCGCGGAATTCTTTGGCCATACTGGCATGCCTTCTTCGGTTGTTGCGTGAAGCAATACTCATAGCCCCAACAGCATAAAACCACGACGGCGTTTGTCAACGCACGCAAGGCAAGGATGCCTGCAGCGGAAAGGAAATTCAAGTATTTTTGCCCCGGGCACCCCCTGGAGCCCTCACTGCCCGGACTTAGCATCGCATCTTTGTACCGCTGGAGTATAGGAAAATCAAACGGCCTTTTCTACCAACTGCGTGCCCCTACCCTGTTGCCTCCCCTGTACCACCCTTTCTAGGGTAGGTTTTTTTGAGAGTGATCATGATACCCATGTTTTTACCCTCACGCATGGCCCTATCGCTCCTGCCGCCTGAGACCTCAGGCGGCCAGGGGCACCTCCAGGCTCAGCAGGAGCGGGGTCTGCTCCTCCA
>JBMDXC010000299.1:0-15045 GCA_048594805.1 Candidatus Entotheonellaceae bacterium
CTACGAATCGCCGCAGTCGCTTCCAGGCCGTCCATGTCGGGCATTTGCACGTCCATGAGCACCAGATTAAAGGACTCCTGGGCCAGGGCCGCCAGCGCTTCTCTGCCGGTACTCACTACCACCACCGTGTGGCCGCGTTTCTCCATGAGCCGGGTCGCGAGCCGCTGATTCACGACGTTGTCTTCCGCCAGCAGGACCCGTAAAGGCCGGTGTGTTTCCCGTGGGGCATGGCTAGCAACGGCAGGAGATGGTGTGACGGCAGGGATAGCAGGATGCAGTACTCGCAAGATCGCCGGCCAGAGTTCTGCCTGGGTAATGGGTTTGGTCAAGTATGCCGCAATACCGAGTGCCTGGCAGCGTGCCGCGTCGTAGCGCTGGCCGCGCGAGGTCAGCATCATGATGATGGCGGTGGCGAGTGTGGTCTCATGCTTGATCTGTGCTGCTAGGGTAAAGCCATCCATGGCGGGCATCATGGCATCGAGGAGCACCAGGGGAAACGGTGTCCCCAGGTCCCGTGCGGACGTGAGGGCGGCCAGTGCCGCCTGGCCGCTCTCGGCTGTTGTCGGTCGCATCCCCCCCTGGCTGAGCACCTCGTAGAGGATACGGCGATTGGTGCTATTGTCATCGACGATCAACACGGGCAGGTCACGCACCTGCTCTCGATCAGGTAACGCTGGCTGGTTTTCTGACAGAGTGTGACAGCCGAAGCGGACAGTGAAATGGAAGATACTCCCCTGGTCGACAGTGCTCTCTAGCCACATCTCTCCCTGCATCATCTCGACCAGTTGTTTGGCAATCGTCAGGCCGAGTCCGGTGCCGCCATATTGCCGCGTCGCAGAGCCATCCGCCTGCGTAAAAGGTTCGAAAATCAGACGTTGCTTGTCGAGAGGGATACCAATCCCGGTATCCCGAACGACAAAGTGCAAGCGGCAGCTTGCTGTCTCTGCATCGTGCTGTCTGTCGGTCGCGTCCTCTGGTGCTCGCACGGTCTCAACCTCAACCACCACCTCCCCGTGGGCGGTGAATTTGATCGCATTGCCCACGAGATTCACCAGGATCTGACGCAGGCGTCCTGGATCCCCCTGCAAGGCGTCCGGGACGTCTGATTGCACGCCATAGGTCAGTTCCAGGCCTTTGTCGTGGGCGCGTAGCGCCAGGGCTTTGAGTGTTGCACCCAGGCTGTCGCGCAGGCTGAAATCGATCGTCTCGACCGTCAGCTTGCCCGCCTCGATCTTAGAGAAGTCGAGAATATCGTTAAGGATACTGAGGAGCGACTCTGCTGACGTCTTGACGGTGCATAGGTAGTCGCGCTGTTCAGCCGTGAGATCGGTCTCGAGTGCGAGTTCGGTCATGCCGATAATGCCGTTCATGGGGGTGCGGATCTCATGGCTCATGTTGGCAAGAAATTCGCTTTTGACCTGTGCCGCTGCTTCAGCCGTGTTGCGCGCCTTGGCTTCGGCGGCATACAGTGAGGCGTTGCGGATGGCCACGGCGGCCTGGGCCACAAAGCTGTCCAGGAGTGCCTGATCCTCAGGTGTCAGGTCAAAGGGCTGCCGGCCACGGAGTGACAGCACAGCCAGCAGTGAGTCCTCAAAGAGGATGGGAAGCGCCAGAAAACTGTTGAGGCCCCGCGCCTGCCACCAGTCGCGCTCCGCGAAGCGTTCGTCGTCGAGAGTGTTGGGAACGTTCAGGGGGCGCCGATGCGTCGCTACCCACCCTACACCGCCCTGACTGAAGGACAGCTTCTGCCTTGGGAAATCGGTAGGTCCATGCTCAGTGGCGTGGGCGTGCAGCGTTTGGGTCGCCTCATCGGCAATGAGAAAGCGCACCACGGGTGCGCCTGTGAGGGTAGCTGCAGCCGCGGCGATTTCACGCAACACCGCGTCCATGTCCAGCGATGAGGAAATGAGTTGGTTCAGGCGGGCCAGGGTGCGGAGACGATTGGCACGTGCTTCCAGTGTCTCGTAGAGTCGGGCGTTTTCAATGGCGATGCCGGCCTGATCCGCCAGGCTCATGGCGAGCTTGATAGTATCATGATCAAAGTGATAACAGCGTTCGCGGAAGATGTTGAGTGTCCCAAGCACGTGCGACCCTACGCGCACTGGCAAACACATCAGGGCACCAGTCCGATCCCTCGCCACTGCTGCCCGATGTTCGGGGAGGAGCCGTTCCTCAGTCGCCGTATCGGCGGTGATAATGGCTTCGCCACTCGTCGCCACACGCCCGCTGATGGATTCCCCAATGGGTATGCGCTCTCGGCGCATGGCCTCAAGGGCTCCCGGAGTGGCCCCAACACGCACCAGTTCTCCCCCTTCCAACACGCGGAAGCCAGCCTCCCCCTCGAAGACCAGTGCGGCGGCTTCGGCGATGGCATTGAGTACAGTAGGCAGGTCCAGACCGCGTGTCAGTCGCTGTGCTACTGCGACGAGGGTTTCCAGTCGCTGCTGCCGTTTCTCAGCTTCCTGATAGAGCCGGGCATTGCGGATAGCCACTGCCGCCTGAGCCACGAAGCTATCGAGGAGATTACGGTCATCCGGACCGAAGTGGAAAGGTTGCTGGCCACACAACGTCAGCACCCCAAGGAGCATGTCTTCGAAGAGAATGGGGATGGCAAACATACTGCTGAGGGCATGGTCGCGCCACCAGTCATGCGCTGTGATGCGTGCTTCATCGAAAATATTGGGTATGTGTAGGGGGTGGCGATGGGTAGCCACCCAGCCCACCCCACCCTGACCAAAAGGTATTTGCCTGAGGGCGAAGCTGGCACCCAGGCATTCATCCGAAACGGCACGCAGTTCCAGGGTCTGGGCGCTTTCATGCGGAATCCAAAACGCCACAAACGGTACTTCCATGAGTTGCCCGGCCGCGCGGGCGATTTCGCTCAGCACCTTGTCCATGTCGAGTGACGATGAGACCACCTGATTCAGGTGGGTGAGGATCTGGAGCCGGCTGAGCCGGGCTTCGAGGGTTTCGTAGAGCCGGGCGTTTTCGATAGCGGTGGCTGCCTGGTCTGCGAACAAGCCAAGCAATGCGCAGTCCGCCATCGTGAAGTCCCCTGTAGTCTTATCTTTGTCGACCCAGATGACGCCGATGAGCCGCTCCCTGTATATCAGCGGGGTGGCGACGACGGCAGAGGTTTTGAGGTGTTCCACCCAGGCAGGGTGCGCATATGGCGACATGGCATAGTCATTGACCACTAATGGCTCGCGTCGCTGCGCTACCGTCCCAACGACCCCTTCTCCTAGTTGCATGGGCGTTTCGATGATGTATTCCTCGCGCCCGTAACGGGCGCGCGGCGTGAGCGCCTGCAGCGCCTCGTCCCAGAGCCAGATAATACCCCCTACGGCCCCCAGGAGGCCGACGGCACGCTCAAGGATGAGATGGAGCAGCGTATTCAGGTCCAATTCCCGGGCAACCTCCGCTGCGACACCCCTTACTGTCTCCAGGAGTCTGGTGCGCTCGGCAAGAGCTATGGCGGCTTGCTGGCGCTCGGTGACGTCGTACGCCAGGATCAGGCGTGCTGGGCGGCCAGCAAAGGTTAGGGAGTGCGAGGTCGTTTCGACCTCGATGAGGGTTCCATCGCGCTTGCGGTGCCGCCATGTATTAACATGCTCGAGCACTGCTGGTGTGTGTGCGACCTTGTCGAACAAAGCAGTGAGGTCTTCAGCAGGACAAATGTCCTTCATGGTCATGTCCAGAAATTCTGCTCGGGTGTAGCCATAAAGGGACACGGCGGCGTCATTGACAGCAAGAAACGCCAGGGTAGCCAGATCATAGACCCACATGGGCTGGGGGTTGTTCTCCAACAACAGGCGGTAGCTGGCCTCCGAGGAAGGTTGCGTCTCTGGCGCTGGCGTGCTCTCGCCTGCAGCCCTGGCCAGGCTCTGGTGCTGCTGTGCCATGGCCCGCTCAAGCCGTTTGGCGTGTGCGTACAAGTATATCAGGAGCATGAGACAGAGCGTGAGACCGCCGATAAAGGGCACGTACAGCACCTCGACCTGTCCTGCCATCCTGTGGTCCAGGAGCATGGCGAGTACAAAACTCGGCGCGCCCACCAGCGCGAGGCGGTACAGGTTGCTCAGGGGGGTAGGGCGACGGCAAACCTGCACGTGCATCTTCTCCTTCTCATGGCCGAGTACCCAACGGGCATGGGCTCTGTGGGCCTGCGCCGAACATGCGTGAGTGACGGTTCATGCTCTAGCAGGGCTGTACACGTTACGGTAGGTATTACAGCTCTTGGCCGTCCACAGTAGTTATCGGCCACAGCCGAGGCGAACTTGAGACGTTCCGTCGTGCCGACCTCTCGGTCTGCTATACTTGCAAGACATGTCTGTACCAGGTGGGAGCTAGTATTCTACCTCGACCGCATGGCCAGGGTCATCCCGGATATCGCCTAATCGCTGCTACCCCAGGTCCCTCATCTCTTTCCCGTAGCGCCTCTTTGGCCGATGACCTCATCGGCCTGCCGCTGTTTCTCGTTGGCCCTCTTGAGGGCGCGTGGGTCATGCTGCCGCAGCCCTTCTCGCAGCAGTTCCCACCCCTCCTCTCGTGCCGTCATGTACTCGACAAGCGTTGTCACCAGTCGCTTCTGCCGCGTGGGCAGCCTGGCCAGCGTGGTGAGCTGAGCCAACGCCTCGCGCTGCGCTCGCCATGGTGGTAGCACCTCCTGCTCTAAAATCCGTACCATCTCTGTCTCGGTGACCTTGCCCTGCTGCAGTTGCGTAATCGCGCTATTGAACATCGCCAGGATGGTCGTATCCAGGGAGGCAAATTGCTGTAGCCTGGCCTCAACATCCTCAGCGCGCGGCAGGAGGTCGCTCAGGCCAATAATGAGCCCCAGCCCTATGACTCCTACCAGCACACTTCGCCCCTGAGGCCTGGTGTGCCTGACGCCGGTGAGCGAAGGCATCAACACGCACCCACAGACAAACCCACCGACCAGCCCACCGAGGTGAGCCGCCATGTCAATACCCCGCTGGAGGAAGCCAAACACCAGGTTATAACCAAGGAAGGCCAGAGTATTGGTACGCAAAGCAGCCAGGAAGGCATGCTGCTGCATGGCACGGTGTCGCATCAGGAAGGCGAGCAAGCCCCCGTACAGGCCGAAAATGGCACCAGAGGCACCGGCGCTGACCACGAAGGGATTCCAGGCCACGCTCGCCACACTCCCCAGCAAGCCGGCAAGGAGATACAGTACGAGAAAACCCGTGCTGCCCAGCAAGCGCTCCATGAAGCCCCCGACGTTCCAGAGCGCTATCATGTTGAACAGCAGATGCAGGACGCCGATGTGCAGGAACATGCAGGTAAACATACGCCACCATTCACCCTGTGTGGTCTTTGGGCCGTAGTTGGCCCCCCATTGGATGAGGCCGTCAATCGCCGGCCGCATGGGGTCCATGCCCCATGCCAGCATAAGACCAAAGATCGCCACATTCAGGGCGAGGAGCACTGAGGTGACAGAGACATGGGGCATTACATGGGCCCTTTTGGTAAACGTCATAGTCAGGATGGGCCGAAGCGGATATCTATCGGCGGTTGAGCTTACGGGCTCTGCACAGTACAATGAATGGTCTACCCGTGAGCCCAGAGCACATATCTCTGCCGCATCTCACCAAGCCCCATTCCTGGAGGTTGACATATGTTACTGTTGAAGCCCGATCCAACGTTTTATCCCTCCGCCAAGCTAGCTATGCAGGCCCCGGCAGAGGGCTTGGCCTACGTTGCCACAGTGCAGCGCCATGGTAAGCCTGATGCCCTCCAGGTGGTAGACCTCGATACCAATTCTCCCACATATGGGCAGTTTGTGCATACCCTGGAGTTACCCTATGTGGGGGATGAATTGCACCATTTTGGCTGGAATGCCTGCAGCTCAGCGTTGTGTCCCTATGCGCCACATCCGTATCTCGAACGGCGCTATCTCATCATCCCAGGGCTGCGCTCGTCACGCCTGTATATTGTCGATACCAAACCGAATCCCCGCGAGCCGCGCCTCGTCAAAATCATTGAGCCCGAGGAAGTCAAGACGCGTGCCGGATACAGTCGCCTCCATACGGTGCACTGTGGGCCGTCTGGTATCTACATTAGCGCCTTAGGAGGCCAGAATGGCGGCGGACCGGGCGGGGTGTTTATCTTGGACCATTACGACTTCGAGATTCTGGGCCGCTGGGAAGTTGATCGTGGCCCACAGTTTTTGGGGTACGACTTCTGGTGGCATCTTGGACACGATGTGGCTATTACCAGCGAGTGGGGGCCGCCAGAGCTGTTCGAGAATGGTCTGAACCTCGCAGACGTGGTCAACCGCCGTTTTGGGCATTGCATTCATATGTGGGACTTACGCCGCCGCACGCATCTGCAGCAGCTTGACTTAGGGGATGAGAACCAGATGGTGCTCGAACTGCGGCCAGCCCATGACCCTACGCGCACGTACGGCTTCGTCGGGGTGGTGGTGAACCTGCAAAATCTCTCTAGTGGTATCTGGTTGTGGTACAAAGAGGGCGAGAAATGGGCCATCCGCAAGGTGATTGAGGTGCCGGCCGAGCCCGCAGACCCTTCGGTCTTACCGCCTATGCTGAAGGACCTGGGTGTCGTGCCACCGCTGGTGACGGACATCAATCTGTCGCTGGATGATCGCTTCCTGTACGTGTCCTGCTGGGGCACTGGTGAGTTGCGCCAGTACGACGTCTCCAACCCCTTGCAGGCGCAACTCACAGGCTCCGTACGCATCGGTGGTCTGGTCAATCCCACGCCGCATCCCAAAGGTGGTGCTGTGCAAGGAGCACCGCAGATGGTCGAGGTGAGTCGCGATGGACGGCGTATTTACTTTACGAATTCGCTTTATAGTAGTTGGGATGATCAGTTCTACCCTGACATGCGTGGCTGGATGGTGCGGGTGGATGCCAACCCGGCTGGTGGCATGACCTGTAATCCGGACTTTTTTGTGGATTTTGGGGAGATGCGGGCGCATCAAGTCCGGCTCCAGGGTGGAGATAGTTCGTCCGATTCGTTCTGCTATCCATGAAAGCGCTATGGCCCTGGCTCGTACTGGTGGGTTTGGGCGCATTCCACGGCATCAATCCGGGGATGGGGTGGTTGTTCGCCGTGGCCCTGGGACTTCAGGAGAAGAGTCAACGGGCGGTTAGACGGGCACTGCTCCCCATAGCTTTGGGGCATGCGGTGTCGATTGGTGTAGTCGTCCTCGCGGTGGGACTGCTGCACGCAGTGCTCCCGGAGCAAGTCGTGCGGTATCTCTGTGCGGCTCTGCTCGGGGTATTTGGTCTGTGGCGCCTGGTACGGGCACGGCATCCGCGCTGGGTCGGGATGCGCGTGGGTTTTTTGGATCTCATGCTGTGGTCGTTTCTGATGGCCTCCGCACATGGGGCAGGATTGATGTTAGTCCCCCTCCTGTTGCAGTGGCCGGTGCCAGACGCGTCGCATACCCGCCTGCTGGCGGAGTTGTGGCCGCAGGCAGCGGCGACCTCGCCGGCACTTGTACTCGCCGCGGTGAGTGTACATACCCTCAGCCTCTTTCTGGTGACCAGTGCCGTCGCCTTACTGGTGTATGAAAAACTGGGGGTGGCGTTTCTGCGCCACGCCTGGTTCAACCTTGATGTTCTGTGGGCGGCAGCGCTCTTCATCGCCGGGGTGATGGCGTTGGTATAAAGCCGGGCAGTGGCTGGTTGGGACTGTTTTGTACCCCTACGGTTATGTATAATTGTGCATATTTTTCGATGCACTGACAATACAGCAAACTAGAGGCTTCGTGTGCAGTACCTCGTCCTTGATTGCGTCCCAGAAACCATTGAGAATATCCTAGCCACGATAAGAGCGCTGCGTGTGTGGGGTGCGTCCGGCTGATGTTCATGCGCGGCAGGGGTAGAAGGGGGCATCGCTATGCAGACGAGAGGTGTACGGGCAGCCAGAGCGCTCAGCGGGCTGTGGCTGCATCCAGGGCCGGTCAATACCTCTATCAAGCCGCTATTGCTCCACATGCTGGAACGCACCCATCCTGATCCAGTGTTGCGTGAGGCGGTGTTGGAGGAGTTGCAGCGTCGCACCAAGTTCAAAGATGTGGTACTCCGGGTTCTGGGTTTGCAGGAGCGCAGCGTCGACCGGGAGGGGGACTGCCCCCTATGGATTGTGATGCTGGATAAGGCAATGCAGCATCCGTGGCATGAGGCCTTGCTCACCCCTGGCGGGGACTGCCCAATCGGTTTTATCGTGAATACGTATGACCACGGCAAGATTGCCCTTGTGCATGAGGTGTTTTATGAGTTGACCCAGGAGCAGCAGGCCCTGATCCGGCGTTATGCTGCCTTGACTATACATGGCAGCAACCACAGCAAAATTCTGACGGCACTCAACCAGGATATCGCCCAACACGGCCATGCGTTGACCGTGCTCCGGGATGCCCGCCGGCGTGTGCATATCCTTGACCCATCGGTCCTCTTTAGTCCAGATGGTGGTCTGCGTGTCGAACTGGGGAGCCTGTCGCAGACCACGAAAAATCTGCTGCGTGAAGGGATTACCGGCGAATATCTGTTTATCCTGCCGAAATATCTCTTTGAGAGTAGGACAAACTATGCTGATGTGGAATTTCTCGTCTATCTCAACTTTTTTGTGCGGTATGGCAAGCGCACGCGTATTGTAGGTACCGCCCGACAGCGCGATGTGCTCGAGCATCTGCTGCGGCTGACGATCTTTGGGTTATTTGATCCCCATGCCGGTGAACAACCGTCCTTCGAGACCTTGCACTCCCTCTATAATGTCCCCGATCGTGAAACGTATGCGCTGTTTCGCATGCTCTATGAAAAATATGGCGTCCGCCAAAATTGTTGCGCGACAGGGGCGATTCTTGATCTGAACGCCTACATCGATTTTGTCGTTCTGGATGACACAGCACGTCCCGTGCTCATTGCCTCAGCCCAGCAGGGGATAGCCCCACACCAGGCTGCTCCTGGGCTGTATAGCGTGCAAGTCGCACCGTTACCGCATGGGTCATTCGAGGTCTCCATCGCCCAGATAGACGGGCGGGTCGCCACGAAAACGCTTGAGGTCCATCGCCCCAGCAGGAGGCAGAAAAGCATCCCAGAAGACCTCTGTCGCGCCATTCGCTTTGCCACGGATCGACCGCGCTTCGGGGTGACGCCGCTGGGTACAAGTCACGGCTTCGACCCCTTAGGTGACCTTACCTGTTTTGTGATCTGGGTCAATGGCTTGGGCATTCTGGTAGATCCCTCCCCGGAAGGCCTGGAATATCTGGAGCATCTCGGAGTGTCTGATGCTGATTTGCCCTATGTATTTCTTACCCATATCCATTCGGATCATGATGGCGGGCTGATCAGCAAACTTCTTAGCGGCCGTCGGACGACCATCATCGCCTCTGACGTAGTCTTTCGCCTGTTTGTTGAAAAGGCCAAGTTGGTGACGGGGCAGGATTTCCAACAGGGCCGGCTGGTGGAACATATTGCGGCCAATCCAGGACAGCCTGTGGTACTCGACGTGGCTGATGAACGCGTTATCTTGCAGACGCGCTGGAACCTGCATACCATTCCGACCAACGGCTTCACTATAACGGTTGAAAACAAAACATTTGGCTATGCCGGAGACACCCAATATGAACCCACCATGCTGCGGCAATTACTCGAGGCGCAGCAACTGACGCCGGCGCAGTACCAGGACCTGATGTATTTCTTGTGGGCCGAAGACGGGACTCCGAAGGTCGACCTGTTGTACCATGAAGCGGGTATTCCCCCAATTCACACCGATAAACATACCCTGACGACGCTGTCTGAGGCGATGCGCTCTAAGACATTTCTTGTCCATGTGGCTGATTGGGATGTCCCCGCTGGGTTCGTACCCTGCAAACCGCCCCTTTTTGCCACCCATGTGTTGTGTCCCGCTACAGCGCGGTCACGCAACCAGACCTTAATACATACCTTGAGCCTGGTGAGCTATCTGTATGATGCACCCGCGGAGGTCATCGCGGAACTGTTGCGCCGATGTACCCTGCGGGTGTTCGAGCCAGAGGAGGTCATCATTCGGGCTGGCCAGGTCCAGTACACGGAGCCGCTGGTGTTTTATGTAGTCGCGGATGGGCAAGTCGAGGTTGTCGAGAATGGTCGAGTGACCTCCAGGCTGCTCAAGGGCGATAGTTTTGGGGAATGGGGTATCAGCCACCAGCGGGGCTTCCGCATCGCCGATATCATCGCCCGTCGCCCTACCCAGGTCATGGAGTTTGATGAGGAGACCTACCGTTGGCTCGTTGACAAACACCCGGTCATTCAGACGCGCATTGGGAAAATTCGCGAACTGTTACCAAAATTACAGGCGGTGCGCACCAGAGCACGCCAGAAATCGGTCTATGATCCGACACGAACGCGCAGTGTGATCGAGGAGATGCATTCTGGACAGCTCTCGGCGTTTGCGGTGTTCAGTGAGGTCAAACGGTATCAGCGCTGGGACGCCGTGGTGGTTGAGGGCGAGGAAGCGGACGGCCTGTATATCCTCCTCTCTGGCCATTTGCATGTGGCCGCGGGCGGCAAACCTATTGGCGAGTTGACGGAAGCGGATGTCTTTGGAGAATTGGGGCTCCTCGAAGCGCGTGAGCGGATGGCAACCATCCGTGTCGCGTCAGCCGATGCCGAAATGATGTTCATGAGTCGCCAGAACTTTAACACCTTATTGCAGAAGGTGCCAGCGTTCTCATTTGGCATACGGACGGTTGCCGCGCAACGCCAGGAGATCGCTAAGGCGAGAGAGAGACGATCAAAGGGCCCCCGTAGAGCTATAGTGCACGATGAGGAGGAATAAGAGCCGCTGCCTCGGCAGCCAGGGTTGTCGTTCGTGACGTGTTGCCATGCCTCTTGCCGAGTCCTGACCCCTCTGTTGAGGGGGCAAGAGATGGTATCCTCCCCCGCTGAGTTGCCCTGCCTTACTGCTTCTTGAGTTTCTTGTTTGCCAGATTAAACCGCGCACGATCAAGATACATATTTGTCTTTTGGCAAGAAGGCAACAAGAGACTGGCAGTGTGCCTACTTCTATATATGTGGTATGACTGTGAGCTTGAGGACTGCTCAGCTATTCCTAGGGGGTTATTGGAACAGACAAGCAGAAATTCAACAATGCCTTCTGTCTATCCCTTGACTTTTGTTAGAATGTATTATTAAATTCTAGTGCAAAATTAGTGCAATTCCCATTGTGGGAAGAAAATTTTAACAGAGGGTAGACGTGATGCCACAGACGATTCTTGAGATGGCTAAAGATCTGGTGATGGCGCAGATTCAGGCAGGTGCTTTACCACCAGACGAGATGCATAAGGAATTGCAGAAGACTTATGCAAGTCTGGCAGATCTCCGGATCAAAGAAGAACTGGGAGAAAGCGTCGCCGGGCTCACTGCACGTGGAGGAGAAGACCTGCAGTTAGAGGGGGACGTCGGACCCACTGCCTTGCCTTGGAAGAAAAGCATTAAGAAGTATACCATTGAGTGCCTCGTATGTGGGGCAGCGTTTAAGCAGTTATCGGTGCGGCATTTGAAAGAGCATGGGCTCGATGCGCGTTCGTACCGAGTACGCTTTGGCATTCCGCGTACGCAGCCGCTTTCTGCGAAAGACACCACGACGATGCGTAAAAAGATTGTCCAACAGAGCCGCCCCTGGGAAAAAGCCCCGACTTATATCAAAGCTCAGGGCCGTAAGACCAGTGAGAGTGCGGCGCCCAAAGCAGCGAGTAAGACGAAGAAGTGAGTTGTCACGTCCCACAGTGGAAGGAACTGACGATCTGTCTAAGCATGCCAATGGTGGAGAGATAGGACAGCTTGCCAGTGCGTGGGTTTTCTGTCGGGACGTTTTCGATATGCGTCGTCAGCCGACCAAACTCGCCTTCAACCTCGACGTCATGCATGTTGCGCGTACTGCCCGGCACCACCAAAATACGGATGCGTGTGCGATCAGGACCAATGCCAGCCAGGCTAAGAGCCGCAGCGACATTAACATTGGCCGGGAAGCCCTGGCAGGCTTCCCGCGCACTCCCTTCAAAAATCACGGTTTCTGTGGTGCAGGCGTAGACGTCGATGCCGTGGGCCTCTACATATGGCGCTCCAGCAAGGCCCTGGGGGGGCTTACGCGTGGTGATGGTCACGGTATCAACACGCCCCGCACAGGCCCCCTTGAGGCCATCCAGCCCCACAATAGCTCCTGACGGCACGTAGAGTCGGCACCCGTGCCGGGCCGCGAGCACCGGCCACTCCGGGTGGTCCAGCAAGGCACCGACGCTGAGGACCATCAGGTCTTTGCCGG
Organism: Candidatus Entotheonellaceae bacterium; assembly: GCA_048594805.1. Lineage (GTDB taxonomy): Bacteria > Tectomicrobia > Entotheonellia > Entotheonellales > Entotheonellaceae > SXND01. The sequence continues at coordinate 12,295 of JBMDXC010000299.1, forward strand.
CGCGCAGAATGTCAGGAGCCATCTCGGTCAGAGCCGCCTGGGTGGCGGCTTCAATGACCAGGTCACAGCGGGCAATGACTCCGGCCAAGTCTACCACCTCTGGCACACGGCCTAGCGTGCGCGCAAAGGCATGGGCCTTGGCCAGATTGCGGCTGTGCAGTGCGGTCAGTTGCACTGCCACCTCTCCTCGGTCAATGGCTTTGGCCAAGGCTTGCCCGATCGTGCCCACGCCAATAATACCCACCCGCATCACCCCACCCTCCATGGCGCTCAAGAAACCAATATTAGACGTACCCCTCTGGATCGATCAGGGCGTCGATGACCCATGGCTCACCCGAGACCACGGCCTGGTGCAGGGCGTCGTGCAAGGCTACCTCACTGTCGACACGCACCGCTTGAAAACCAAAACCAGTTGATACCTGGGAGTAATCCACCGGGGCAAACTGCGACCCTAACACAGCATAGCCCTGCCGTTCCTGTTTGATCTTGATAAGGTTCAGATAGCCGTCGTTAAAAATAACGATGACAATCGGTAGCGCCTCACGCCGAGCGGTTTCGAGCTCTGAGACCCGCATCAGAAACCCTCCGTCCCCTGTCAAGGCAACCACAGGACGGTGACGTCGTACCAACTTTGTAGCAATCGCGATAGGCAGTGCCACCCCCATGGTCCCGAGGCCAGAGGAGGTGAGGTAGTCTAAGGGCTGATAACATTCCCACAGGCGACTGGCATACACTTTGTGTTGTCCGGCGTCGGTCGTCAGAATGGTGTCACGCGGCAGCTCTTGACGCATGATGCGCAAGGCAGCCGCTGGGGACAGGCGTATCCCACTGGCGCTCACCACCGGCTGTTGGCGCTGCCGAAAGGCAACCAGGTCAGCAGAGCGCCAGCCCTCACACGCTGTCAGCAAGGGCGTCAGAGCTTGCAGAGCAGCGCCAATGTCCCCAATGAGTTCCTGAGTTGGGTGAAACAGCCCGTCCTGGTGCGGCACGCTGTCAATGTTCAGCACACGCTGGTGATACGGCCAACGCCCGGGCTCGAACAACTCGACAACATCAAGGCCAAGCGTGAGAATCAGGTCACTTTGGGCGACCAGCTCATGGCTGGCCTCTGAGCCCATGAAGGTGCCGCCACACCAGGGATGATCGTCAGCAATAGAGCCTTTCGCGGAGACGGTACAGACGACCGGGGCCTGCAACATCTCCACCAGGCTTTGCAGCCGGGCTTCGCAGGCACTGCGATTCACACCAAGGCCAGCAATGATAATGGGACGTGTCGCCCCGCTGATGGTGGCGGCCAGGCTCTGGACGGCAGGATGATCGGTGCTGACCGCACCATACCAGCGCTGTGCTGGCTGCGGCTCTGGAAGCCCCGCGGCTTCATGTTGCATGACATCATCGGGGAGGTCGAGATGCACAGGACCAGGTCGCCCTTCCATGGCGAGATGCAAGGCGCGTTGCACCGAGCGCGCAGCGCTGTCGTCGGCGATGGGGAATGTGCCTTTGGTGATGGGGCGGAAGAGCTGTTCCTGATCGACGCGTTGGCGCGGCAGATGGCGATACAGGTCGTCTGGATACCGGTCCGTAAACAGCAGCAGCGGAGCACGTTCGAGTAGAGCATGAGCCACGCCATTGACCACATTGGTGGCACCTGGCCCTACGCCGACAGAGCATACCCCCGGACGCCGCTGCAACACACCATACGTGGCGGCCATGACTGCCGCTGCTGATTCATTGTTGCTCAGTACATAGTGGATGCCCTGCTTACGGGCTGCCTCAATCAACTCTACTGAGGCACGCGAGCCAGGCATGCCAAAAATGTATTCGATACCGGTATCGGCCAGTAGTTTCGCAATCACATCGGCATAGGTAACCATGATAACCTCATATCTCCTGTTCCCAGCCACGGGAGGATACACATGAAAACGCCTCGCGCTGTTCGTGCGCGTTGTAGCGCGTTTCACCCAGGCTGTCAAGTGAGCGATAGTGGCAGTCCAGCGCATATGACGGCAAGGGATGCACCCTTGCCGTGGGACGCCCGCACAGTCATGTGCGCCATGGAGGATGGGGAGGCAGCGATCAGCAGACGCGAGCAGGATGGCGTAAAGCCTGTGAGGAGGCCGGCCCGCGCTACCACACTGGCCGGTTCATGATCGAAGGCTTGAGGGCGGAGAGGGGTTACTCGAACTGCAGCTCATGGTCATTCTGTAGCAACTCCGCCAAGTCCTTGTAGAGGAATGCGGTGCCGTAGCTCCCACCGCCATGCAGCGGATTGACCTCTATTGCCGCTGTCTCTGCCTGCATCGAGGAGATGCCTACAGAGGTTCGCACGGCTTGACATCCGACTCCGACGCCTGGAAGCGCAGGCCCAGGACGCATCCGGGGCCAGTGGCCAAGGGTTGACATCCTTGCTGGCCCATCCCCGGCGGTTGCCACTTGAAGCATGCGCCCCCGATGAGGATCTGGACGAAGAACAACCTCCGAGGGGACGCGCGCGATTACTGGGGAGATACGGTATGGCCGTGTAGCGGAGCCCCTGGCATGAGCCTGCGAGGCCAGCATCGCACGGAGTTGCAGCACGACTAGGTAGCCCTCTTAAAAATGAAGATGGTACTAGTCCTGTTAGAGAGGCTTTGGACCATCTGATCGACCGCCTGTCCTGCCACTCCTTCGCCTTGGAAGGCTGTGACGAGTTCCCATCCGTCTCGGGCATGTGTATCAAGCAGATGCTGGACTTGTTCAAGATAGGGACGA
>JBMDXC010000003.1:0-11330 GCA_048594805.1 Candidatus Entotheonellaceae bacterium
GGTGGGGAGGTCTATCTCGTGAGAAATCCCGCCAAAGCGCACCAGATGCGCGAGCCCGAAGGAAACCATAGTCAGCAGGACATCAGTGCCCAACAAGTAGAGTTGGGATTTGTTCTGCAGCACGAGCTTCCAGCTGATCGCTTGACAGACGGTTTCTTTGAGGCCCAGTCCCAGGTAGTGCACATCTTTCACGAGCGAGGGCTGGCGGACATATGCCAGATCCAGCGGGAGTTTTTTGGGCAGAATGTCCTCGATGTAATACCGCTGCGGATCCACGCCTGGGGGATACCACTCTTCTTCATTACGTCCGAGGATTTGATTCGGCCCCACCAGACCAGGGGTCACGGTAAAAATGGCCCTAGCGTACTCAGGGTATAAGGCCGCGAGATCAGGCGCTTCCGGACGTGGCCCGACAAACGTCATCTCCCCCTTAAAGATATTCAGTAGTTGCGGCAGTTCATTGATTTTGGTACGACGCAGAATACGCCCGAAAGGGGTCACCCGCGGGTCATCTTGGGGACAGACACTGGCTCCAACAGGCAGGGGGGTCTCGAACATGGTGCGAAACTTATACATTTTAAAGCGCTTGCCGTCTTTGCCGATGCGATCACAGCGATACAAGACTGGTCCCCTCGAATCGAGCTTGATCAACAGGCCGATAAGGGGGAAGAGTGGAAGCACGAGCATCAAACCAAGACTGGCCAGGACGAGATCAATGCAGCGTTTCATCATATATCGCTGTGTCCGTTTCCTAGGCGTGCAATGTGAAAGGTATCGTGAGAGCAATGGGTGGATTGCTATACACAAACGTATACGATCCTCCCGCCTCTGGTATGTGATAGACGAGGCTCCCCCGCCTGGTCTGATCAGGAGCTATTTCTACGGCGCTGGCCAAGCCGCCGACCTGCGCCGTCAGCGCGACATCGTAATGCCTCAATGTCGGTATTGTCTGGGGCATATCGGTGTCATCAGGCGCACCGTGGATTGGAATAAATGCCGCTAAGGCACGCCCATAGTCAGTCCCTTCACGTGTGGTCAGGGCAGTCTGGGTGGGGTCAAACAGGTGCCCAAAAGCGCTATGGTTGGTTATTTCTACATCGACAATCAGGAAGACCGTGCCAGTCGTCGCCTGCTGCGCATCGATATGGCGGCGGAGTGCCACTGTATGCAGGGTGATGTGCACACCTTCACTCTGCTCCTCTCGGTGTACTACTACAGGCACAGACTCAGAGGCAGGGGGTACTGTCACCGTTGGGCGGACCTCTATAGCTGGCAGCCCGGTGCGGTCTTGCGTACCCTGTTGGAGACGTCCAGGTGTGACAGCAGCGCTATACTTACTGCCATAATACTCCGAAGAGTAGTAGTGTTTCTCCTGTGGACGGACATTATTAAAAACCATCCCCAGCAACTTGGCACCGGCTCTTTCCAAAAGTCGTTTCGTCTCTACCGCCATGGCACGCGTGCTGCGCCCCTGCGAATGCACCAGGAGCACTCCATCCATCATCGGCGCCAGAATCATCACATCAGGAATTGACAAGACGACGGGGGAGTCGAAGATCACCAGATCGAAACAGGTTTTCCAATGCTCTATAAGATGCTTCAGCCGTGCCATGCTGAGCAATTCCGTGGGATTTAAGGGGCAGGCACCAGCAAAAAGGATTTTGAGATTGTCCATCGGCGCCTCGTGCACGACACTGCGCCACTCCACCCCACGCGCGAGCACGTCTGTCAACCCTCGGCCTTGAATGTCCCCAAAGATCCGATGCAGCGACGGATGCCGCAAGTCTGCATCGACCAGCAAGACGTGTCGACCGAGTTGGGCAAACGATACCGCGAGATTCGCCGCAGTCGTGGATTTGCCTTCGCGTGAACAGGCACTGGTTATAAGCAAACTCTGGACTGGCGGTTGGGTCAGTTGGATCCAGGTGCGTACCGTGTGATAGGCCTCTGCCGCCGATGACCAGGGCTTCTGCATGGTAATCAGTGCTGGGGGCTGACGTTTCGGCAGCGCATGATGTGGGATAAAGCCCAGGAATGGGAGCGCCAGGGCCTGTTCAACCTCGGTCACATTTTTGAAGCGCTTATCGAGCCCCTCGGCCAATGCCGCGAGGCCTCCCCCACATCCGAAGCTGAAGATCAAGCCAAACAGCAAGTATTGTACGGCTCTTGAGGATACCGGGTGCCCCACCAGGGCTTCTTCCACAACAGTGACGTTATTCGTGCCCAGCGCCGTGGTAATGGTCGTTTCAGCGAGGCGCTTGGAGATTTCCTGATACATCGCTTTCTGAATGTCCAGATCACGACGCAATGACTCATACGCTGTCAGATCCTTTTCCGACTGAATCACGGTCGTTTTCTGGGTGTTAAACAATTGCTTTAGTTCATTTTCCTGATTGACGATGGCGTTGTATTGATTCTCAAGACTGGCAATGACACGTTGAACTTCGCCCGTCACCGCCTTGCGCATCTCTGCCATCTGTTCAGCTAGCGCCACCATCTTGGGATGTTTATCCATAAACCGCTTGCCCAGTTCGGTCGCTTGAATTTGCAAATCGATATAGCGCGACCGCAAGTTGCCGATCGTAGGGTTATTGAGCAGGGTAGGGTATTTGGCACTTTGCGTCAGATCAGGGCTCGTCAAGAATTTCCGCAGCTCATCGAGTTCCGCGCGCAGGGCCAGACGTTCCCGACGTTTCTCCAGATGTGACAGATTTAACGCGCCCAAGTTCTGCAGATCGGCCGTCTCGGCATTACCGTTCCCAACCAGGCGTTTGTCCTCTTTTAAGGAATGAATCCGACGCTCCCCTTCGGTGATTCTGGCGCGGAGGCTGTCGCTTTCCTTTTGTAACCAGACGGTTGCATTGCGGGAGGCCTCGAGGCGTTTATCCAAATTTTGCTGTACATAGGCCGCAGCCACAGCGTTGACTTGACGCACCACCTGATTCGGATCATCGCCTCGCACGCTAATGTCAACCAGTTTTGTACCTTTGCGCGGTTCTACCTCTAGCGCCCCCAGTAAGTGCCCTACCGCTCTCTGACGCTGCAGGCTGGTTGGCGTCAAGGCTTCTGCAGAGGCTTCTGCACCGGCTAGGGAGGCAGAAACCTCACGGTCGCGAGGCGTCAAAACGGCGAGCCCGGCTTGCCACACACGTTCCGGAAACCCTTGAATGGCTTTCAAAGTCGCTATCACTGGGGTATCGGTTTTGGGAGGCTGAGGCGTGTAAAGCTGCAGCTTCTCGGCTACTTCTTCTGCAACGACTCTACTTTTGATAAGCTCATACTGTGTCTTATAGAAGTCCTGTGATTTTTCCGGTCCCAGCACTTCAGGTATGGCAAGTACTTTTGGATTTGTATCCTCAATTAACACCGTTGCTTTAGCGCTATAGAGCTGCGGCTGCGTTGCTATGAAGAGCCCGACCCATGGCAGAATGCATACTGCAGGAAGCAGGAAGAGCCATTTACGACGCCAGAAGAGACGTAAATAGTCCTGCAAGCGGGTATGCGCAGTGCTGTCGGCTTCTGCGAGCACGACATACTCCACCTCCTGACGATGCGGAGTCAGTGAGGGATACTGCGGTGGGGGTAGAGTTTGGACGTCTGCCATACGATCCTTGCCTCACTCGGGGCGCTCTGGCAAAATCAGACGCTGCCCGATCTCTAAGAAGTGAATATTGCGTAAGCCTGGATTGGCCTCGCTGACTAGGTCTACGACGGCTTTGGTATATTCCCCGTATTCTTGGGCGAGAATGCGCGACAGGGTATCTCCCGCACGGATAACGACCACTTTTTTGATAGCCAACTCTTTGGCTCCACCCACAGGCTGCATCGAGGCAATCGTAGGCAGCTGGCTACTCGACAGCAGGGCAGGAGGAGCAGGAGCCCGCCCGGGCTCCTGCGGTGCTGGTGCTGGGGGCACAGCCGTCCCAGCAGTGGTGCTCTCATTACCAGAGGGCACGGTGGAGAAAGTGCGTTTGGCGAGGGGCAATCCCTGTCGTCCCTGATCACGCCCACCCCCAGCTTCAGGAGCAGCCGCAATCCCAGTGAGTAATACGACCCGCTGTCGCACCATCTCGACAGCGCGATCCACTACCGCACGCAGCGACCACAAGCCGAGTTGTTCGCCGACAATGCCGCCGAGCAATCCCAGCAACGCCACAGCGATCAGGAGGAAACGCCGCAAGCGCTGCCGCGATTCGCGCTCAGCCGCCTGCCTCCAGGTATGGATGAGATTGTTCTCCCTGCTGGTATTTTTGTGCAGCAGGCTATCCCAATAGTCCTGATAGTTATCTTCTGAAAATATCGTATTCCGCAGGATGATACGATCGGCATCCTCTCTCGCTTCAGGCTGAAGAGATGGCGATCCAGTCTGCTCAGGCTGGTGCAGATCTGCGGGTGGCGAGGTCGGAGGCACATTAGGAGAAGTCATCGTACGGGGATCAGTCGTACGGGCAGGAGGACGCGTCAGCAGGCCACTCTCTGGGGTGACGTCCTCCTCCAGAATACTGATATCCATATCCTTCGCAACACGCCGGATGATGTCTCGACCGATATAATATGTATTGGTAGAACATCCAAAAAGTAAAGCGTTATCACAGAGGATGTTGATAAGCCGCGGGAAGCCTTTGGCATAAGAAAAAATCGCATCGAGCGCGTCACCCCTGAAAATGTCGACCGCATGCGCGCCAGCTACGCTCAAGCGTTTGTGAATATAAAGTTCCGTTTCTAGCCGATTGAGAGGGAGAAGATTGTACATAATGCCCAGCCGTTGCTTCAATTGACCGAGGCCAGGCATTTTCACATTTTCAAGAAGTTGAGGTTGACCGACGAGAAAAATGTGTAGCAGCTTTTCTCCCGCGATTTCCATATTTGAGAGCAGGCGTATTTCCTCTAAAAGCGCAGCATGAAAGTTTTGTGCTTCATCAAGAATAAGTATGCTTTTTTGGTTATTATGATGATTTTGTATCAAGAAGCTTTTGAGCTTTATGAGATACATACTTTTGCTATCTTCATTGGCTTCTAAACCAAATTCGTCAAAAATAAGGCAAAAAAGATCTTGAACATTAATTTTAGAATTCACCAAAAACGCAATGTGAATCCCTGGGTATTGTTCACCAAGATGCTCGGTAACAGCCCGTAAAATAGCCGTCTTACCAGTCCCGGGTTCGCCTGTCAGTACTGCCAGCCCTTTATTACTCTGTACGCCATAGACCAGATGCCGGAAAGCCTCCTGATGTTTTTGACTCCAGTACAGGAAACGAGGATCAGGCGTAATGTTGAAGGGCTCTTCTTTCAGACCATAAAAATCTTTGTACACGTGACGATCCTGCGATGAAGCCTGGACTCAGGCATGTTGCGTGACATGCGACGCCGGCATGCGTTTTGCGCATGTCGGCACCGTATGCGGTGAGAAGAGGTTAGAAGAGACTCGGGTGCACCACGACAACATCTTCGGCCTGGAGAAGGTCATTCAGGCCGGCCTGGAACTCCCGGCGTTTCCCGTTGACCATACGCTGGACTGTCATACTCTTGGTAGCAGCAAATTTGGTAAACCCGCCAGAGAGTGTTACAATCTTCTGGATGGTAGTATCTTTCTCCAGACGAACCCGACCAGGGCGCTGGATCTCGCCTGTGACATAAACAAAAGCACCTTCCGGCACATAGATGACGTCTCCATCCTGCAGCGTAATAGGCTGCGGCACCCCGCCCGCCATCAGCTGTTCGAGTGAAACCCGCATAACGGGCTGCCCGTTTGCAGCAGCAGAGCCTGCGGAAGTGCCGGATGATAGTGCTTGTTTGTCTGCAGCGTGGGTCAGAATGACCTCAAAACCAGCCTCAGGAGTCGGTCCGCCTGCGGCGGACAAGGCCTCTAAGAGGGTCGTCTGACGCTGTAACGCATAGGGTCCCGGTGCTTTTACAGCTCCCATGACATAGACTTGCTGGCTTTTATGTTGCGTCACCGTCACCCCAACCTGCGGGGATACGAGGTAACCGTCAGCGAAACGCTGGGCCAGGAGGCTTTCCAATTGACGCACCGGCAGGCCAGCCGCCTGGACACGGCCAATCAAGGGATACGAGAAAGCGCCATCGGCTTCAATCGTCACTTCCTGAGACAGATCAGGGTTATCATACACGCTCACGCGCAAGACATCGCCTGGTCCAAGGGTATGTTCCATGGTGGGCGCCTGTCGCTGCGCTTCCCCCATCCCGCTCAAGGGCGGGCGCTCCGCCGGCGCTGGCAGCGGCGGCAATGACGACGCACACCCCCCTATGCCCAGCACCAGGACCAAACAGCCCATGAATGCTCGTTGAATGCGGTGGAGTCCACAAATGTCTCGCATGGTGCTCCTCCTTACCTCGCAGCTTCGCCCTCTCAGTTACAGGCTGCTTCCCTGCACTTCCTCATCGGCCCTCTAGAGAGGCCGTCTCGCTTACCGCTGCCAGACCTACCTCTACTCGTGTAGCAGCTGCTTGGCAGCATATGTCGTCAACGTCATTGCAAAGCGGAAATGCTCGATGCGAAGAGCAGACCGCACTATGCCCGTGTGCCAAAAAAAAGCGCGCTCAAGCCTTCTCTGTCCCCAAAAGAAGGCCTAAGCGCGCCTGGATAGGTAGACCTACGTTGCCCCAAGTGACAATTCTTACTATAATTACAAATGTCATGAGGCGCCCCCTCGTGGCGAGAGGGTTGGCGATCCTGGCCCTGCGAAAGCTGAATCGCCAACCCTGTTTCGTTCTTGTGCGATAAGGTTGGTGATCCTGGCCCTGCGAAAGCTGAATCGCCAACCTTATTTGTTCCCCTAATCTTCTCCCTTGCTCTTACCAATCATGTTACATAATAAAACATCCTTCAAGGATTGTCCAACTGTATCTTAAACTTTCTTTTCCCACTTTGTATTCCACAATTTTCCGGCATTCTAGATACTAGAAGTATCTTACAACGAGACATTTCTATAAACCATATTACGCAATATTGTCTTCCAAAGGGAAGGCAATTTTTCTCGGTGTAACGGTGTTCATTCTACGTTGAGAAATCTTGTATTGCGCTGCACAAATCGTGCCAAATACTAGTCTAAGTACGATCATGCATGCGTGTGGAGCCATTACTGCTAACGATCCCCACTTGCTCACTCTGAGGGCTTCTCGCCATGCAAGCTGCATAAAGCACGAAGAGCAGCAGTGCAGTGGCAACAGCCCGAGGCCGACGATCTCCAGACTGTGTGCGCTTCTCTGGCCAAGGGAAAGCTATCGACTACGTGTTCAGGACTATGCACGAGCACTCCGACTGAGAAGTGCCTGGCCCAAGGCTTTGGGCGAGCCATCTCCATTGAGATAGAGGTACAGTGTGGTCCGGGCAATACCCAGACGCTGCGCCACTTCTGTCGCACTGGCCTCACGATCTACCATGGCGGCCATGGCCATGCGCAGCGCGGCTTTCGTCATTTTGCGCGGCCGGCCGCCCCGCCGCCCCCGCGCCCGCGCCGCCGCGAGTCCTGCTCGCGTGCGCTCACGGATCAGTTCGGCTTCAAATTCGGCCAACGCCGCAAAAATCCCAAAAACCAGGCGGCCGTCCGCAGTCGTGGTATCGATCTGCGCCCCCTGGCCAGTCACGATCTTCAATTCCACCTTCCGCTGATGCAAGGTCTCGACCAATATCACCAGGTGCCGAAGATTCCGCCCGAGCCGATCGAGCTTCCACACCACCAGCGTATCCTCTGGGCGCAGCGCCTTGATACATGCCTCCAACCCAGGACGCGCGTCATGGCGACCAGAGGCAAGATCTTCGTAGATGCGGTCTGGAGCCACCCCTGCAGCAAGGAGTGCGTCCCGTTGTAGATCAAGGCTCTGCGATCCATCAGATTTCGAAATCCGTATGTAGCCTAGCAGCATGTAGCAAGTCCAGTGATAGAGCCAGAGGGACGAGCAAACGTGGTGCCCCCTGGGTCAGTGTGCAAAAAGATAGCACATGCAGCATGAACTGAACATAGATTTCTGTATCGGATTTTTCTACATATTTGCGGAGCAAAAATAGCCCAACAGCATGTGTCGAAGAAACGGACGTTATTCCAACATACCTGTTTGTCATATCTATGGATCATGACGGATGATGTCGCACATGATCATGCACGGCGCATTTGGCGTTGCTCTCGCTTGCGGCGCTCCAGCGCTGGGTTGTGCAGGATAGCCCGCAGCGGGAGCATACCCTGTACTGCGATGGTCTTGTGTTGGCAGATGGTGCAGGACTGTGTCCCCCCGCCTGGATGAGTCATTTTTCATCTCCTTCTCATCGTCTTTTCATGGCCTCCTTTTATATTTGCTTTATAAAAAAAGCGCGACAGGCGCTTCGTCAGGAGACGGGGTGCCCGCTCATTTATAACAGATGGAGAAGGAGCAGCGAATATGTTCCACCGAGTGACATCAGGGACAGAACACAGAGAGAAAAGGCTGCGGGCCACCGCCCCTATCGTCCTGGCGCTGTTACTAGGGGGAGGTGCGATGGCGGGCTTCTACAGGACCAGTGCTGCCACGGCTGACAGCCCGCATTCCGGCCTGCAGAGCCTCTCAACAGCGCCGACGAGACCTGCGTCGTTTGCCGAGTTGGCGCAGAAGCTCAGCCCAACGGTGGTGCACATTAAGGTCACCAAAATGCCACAGGTCCAGGGATGGCAAGGATCCCAAGGGCCAGAAGGCCCTTTTGGCGAGCTGTTCAAGCAGTTTTTCAAGGACATGCCAAGGCGCCCCACGTTGCAACAGCGGGGCACTGGCTCGGGCGTGATTATGAGTGCAGATGGATACATCCTGACCAACAACCACGTGGTGGCGGGGGCCACTACAGTGACGGTCACACTGGCTGACGAGCAGGAGTATGCGGCTTCTGTTATCGGTGGCGATCCCAAAACGGACCTGGCAGTCGTCAAGATTGCAGCCAAGCACACTCTGCCTGTGGCAACCCTAGGCGACTCTGAGACCCTCAAGGTGGGCGATTGGGTCCTCGCTATTGGCAATCCGTTTGGCCTGGACCACACGGTGACCGCCGGCATTGTCAGCGCCAAGGGACGAATCATTGGAGCCGGACCATATGATGATTTCATTCAGACCGATGCCTCAATCAACCCGGGGAATTCCGGGGGGCCTCTCATTAACATGCAAGGCGACATTGTGGGAATCAACACGGCGCTTGTGCCCTACGGGCAAGGCATTGGTTTTGCCATCCCGATCAATACCGTCAAGCCCTTGATGCCGCAGTTGGTCGCCAAGGGAGCTGTGACGCGCGGTTACCTCGGAGTCAATCTGCAGACGCTGACCCCGGAACTCGCCAAAGCCCTCAAGGTGCAAGACCGCAAGGGCGCCCTGGTGAGTGACGTGATGGCGGGAAGCCCGGCCGAGCAAGCCGGGATGCAGCGCCGTGATGTGATTGTCGCATTCAACAATCAGAAGGTCGAAAGCGCCCGCGACCTGGCTGCCCTGGTTGCGACAACACCGATAGGCAAGAGTGTGACTGTGACGGTCCTACGGGATGGCAGCCTGCAGACCTTGCCCGTTACGGTAGGCACAATGCAGTCTGCCGAGGCACAAGAAGTTCCAGCCGCACACGCTGCGCCAGGCCAATGGGGCATGCAACTCCAGGAAGTCACACCTGAAATGGCCCGCCAGCGTGGTCTCAGCACTACCCATGGGGTCATGGTTGTAGGCGTGCAGCCGGGTAGTCCAGCCGCAGAAGCTGGGCTCCGCGAGGGGGACATGCTCTTGGAGGCCAATCGCCAATTGCTGCATACCGTGGCAGAGGTGCAACAGGCCCTGACCCACACCGATGCGAAGGCTCCCTTGTTACTCCTGGTGGAGCGGGAGCAGGGGCGTGTCTTTGTGGCTCTGGGGGCAGTAAGCGCTTCCTGAAGCCGGCTCAGCACGGGGAGCGGCCGGCCGGGTTGTTGTCCGGCTGCCCTTCTGGCGCTTCCGCCTCTCCGAGCATGTCGTTGCCTCGTGTGCGGGACGTCGGGTAAGATCCTGTGCTGAGAACGCCTGGAGAGGACGATTGCCATGCGACTCTTGATTGTGGAAGACGAGCCAAAACTGGCCGGTTTCATGCAACAAGGCCTGACAGAGGAAGGCTATGCCGTTGACGTCGCCCCTGAAGGCGCAACGGGTTTGGCTATGGCCCTGGATCGGGTCCATGATCTCATCATCCTAGATATTAATCTGCCGCGCATGGACGGGCTCCATGTCTTGCAGGAACTGCGCCAGGCGAAAGTGCTGACGCCGGTTCTGCTGCTCACGGTACGTGCCACCATTGAAGATAGAGTCCTGGGCCTGGATGCCGGGGCGGACGATTACTTGACCAAGCCTTTTGCCTTTCAAGAGCTCGTTGCCAGAGTCCGCGCCCTGCTCCGTCGTCGTACTGAGGGGGCCCCAGCCGTGCTCCACGTTGCCGATCTCACGCTTGACCCGGTGCGGCGTGCCGTCTCACGGGGTGGGACGACCATTGCCCTCACGCCGCGAGAGTTCGCCTTGCTCGACTATTTCATGCGCCACCCGGGGCGCGTGCTCACCCGCACTGCGATTGCCGAGCATGTCTGGGACTACACGTTCGACTCCACCACAAATGTCATTGATGTCTACGTGAAAAACCTGCGGAAAAAGATCGATGCAGATTGGGAGCCTAAACTCCTGCACACCGTGCGCGGTGCTGGCTATGTGCTGAAGGTGTTGTGAGCCATGCGTCTGCGCTCCCTCCGTGCGCGTCTCACCTTGTGGTATATGAGTCTGCTGACAGTGACCGTCCTGGTCCTGGGCGGCGGGGCCTATGGCTTGCTGGTTTACAGCCTGACCCACGAGACGGACGCGGCACTGCACGGCGTTGCCACGACGCTGGCCGAGCAGGCACAGCAGCAGACGACGGCGTTTGTACCGTCCGACGTTGATGCCATCTTCCAGCGCTTCTTTGGCATTTCTCCCTGGGAACGTTACTTCGAGATGCGTGATCCGTTCGACCGCCGTGCGCCTCGGCAATCGCCGCCACGGACCAGGCAGTTGCCTCTGAGTCCGCAGGCAGTACGGAATGCGGCGGCAGGACGTCCAAGCATGGAGACAGTGGAAGGTCTCGGACGCTATCCCGTCCGGGTCTTGACCCTCCCCGTCTATGAGATGGGCCGAGTAGCGCGCCTGATGCAGGTGGGTATGTCACTGGAGAGCTTCTATGTAACCCGCCGCCACTTCCTGCTGATCATGGCGGGCGTACTCCCCCTGGCATTACTCCTCGCCGGTGGCGGCGGGTGGTTGCTGGCGCGGCGGGCGCTAGCCCCGGTAGACCGGATGACAGAGGCGGCCCGGCGCAT
>JBMDXC010000030.1:0-4207 GCA_048594805.1 Candidatus Entotheonellaceae bacterium
TCGCCACTGGCGGAGCCTGGAGGGGCACGCAGGGCACGTCCACGCGTTATTTGAGGATTTGCCGGCGTCTTCGACAGTTTTGGACAATTACCTTCGATTTCTCTTCCACGTCGGGGAGCAATCGCTCCCCGAAGCATTCATTCGCGTCGCGAAGCGTCTCCAACAAGGGGAGCCAAGGCAGATGTTGCAGAAAGGGAATACCGTCTTTATGCTCGAAGTCCTGCTTCAGCGATACGTCTACGGAAGATCCCTGGCACTGAAGCGCCAGGGTGAGATCCGGAAGGGCGTGCTCCTCCTGCTCGATCAGCTGGTCGAAAACGGTTCGTCTGCGGCATTCTGGATGCGAGATGACTTCGTGACGCCGGTCTCAAATAGCTAAGTTTCCTATGCAGATTCTTTCAGACTAGATACTATATCTTTCAGGGAGAAATTGTTTAGGACAGTGTGTAAGAATTGCGGAGCGTAACTCCTGGTGAACCTCTTCCAGCTCGTCTCGCATATGACCCGTTACCTGCTCTAGTTCCTCGTCAGAAAGTCGGTGGAGCACATAGGCGAGGCACGACTCATACGCCTGTATCTCACTTTCCGAAGCTTTTATCGTAAATAAAGTCACTGAGGACACGTCTTCTGTCGCAAGAATTTCCATAATCTTTTCCCTAAATTTTGTCTATGAACGTTGCATGATTTCCTGGAACTGACGCAATTCCTCTGGCGTGGCGAGGCGCCAACGCCTGGTGTTCACACGCAGTTGTGTATTGGCTCGGGCACTTCAAAAACTGGTGTGGCGCGAACCATCCTGCAGGAAGACATGCATTCTCCCTCGTGGACCTTGGACAATAAAAAGCCCGGTTTCATTGTCATGAAACAGATTTGATGACGTGACACTTCTCGCATCAGACAAGGCTGGCCCCGTGGGTCTGTCACCTTGCGCATGGCACTGCTCAAAATGCCTGGTAGGGCCTGAAGGTTTTTGCCGCTCATCCTTTTGTGGGTCTTCCCCTCCTCCGTTTGCTGCGCTAATATTCATGGTCATTCCGACTGCAATGGATTACGATGTTCCTCATTGCCTGCAGGCATTATCCCTCTGGCGCTGGGCATTCTCAAGGAGAAGTCAGAAAATGTTTTCAACGCGTCTGGCGGCTCATTACGAAGAGCCAGGCGCGAGAGATTGGCGTAAGCAAGTACGGAGGATGAACTGGTATGTCTGACGCCACCGTAGCCTCGACAGTCACGATCACCATTGATGGGCACCAGGTCACTGTGCCGTCTGGTACCACCCTGTACGACGCGGCCCTGAGTGCTGGTATTCCTATCCCGGTTCTGTGTCACTCCTCTCGACTCCAGCCGGTCGCCGTGTGCCGTATGTGTGTGGTCGAAGTCCAGGGAGCACGCGTTTTACAGGCTGCCTGCATTCGGCAGGCCGAGGATGGCATGGTGGTGCAGACGCAGAGTGACGCTGTGAAGCGCTCTCGCGCTATGCTGACCGAACTCCTCATGGCAGACTATCCGCAGACAGCGCCGGCGCACAACGGTCACGCCCAGCGTGTGACGGGCAAAGCCAATTTGCTGCTCGATCTCGCAGCGCAGCAGGGTATTACGGCGCCACGCTTCCCCGGGCGCCCGATTGAGGCTGGCCAGGATCTGTCGTCGGCGGTGATTGAGGTGAATCATGACGCCTGCATCCTGTGCGATCGCTGCATACGCGCCTGTGATGACGTGCAGTGCAATGACGTCATCGGGCGTGCCGGCAAGGGCTATACGGCCCGTATTGCGTTTGATAACGACCGCCCGATGGGCCAATCGACCTGTGTGTCGTGCGGCGAGTGCATGGCGGCCTGTCCTACCGGGGCCCTCATCGACAAGCCGCTGACGCTGCCCATACTGCCAGAGACACCTATCAAAAAGGTCGATTCACTGTGTCCCTACTGCGGGGTGGGCTGTAGCATTACTTATACGGTCGATACGCAACACAACACCATCCTGCAGGTTGCCGGACGTGAGAGCCCGGTGAATCATGGCCGGTTGTGTGTCAAGGGGCGGTATGGCTTCGATTATGCGCATCACCAGGAGCGCCTTGTCGTGCCCTTGATCCGTAAGCCGGAGTACTATCCCAAAGCCGTTGAGAGCCTCGCCGATCCGCGCGAAGCGTTCCGCGAGGCCAGCTGGGATGAGGCTTTGGATATGGCGGCGCAGCGCTTTATGTCCATCAAACAGCGCTTTGGTGGCCAGGCCCTGGCGGGTTTTGGTTCGGCCAAATGCTCCAATGAAGATAATTATCTCTTCCAAAAACTCATCCGGGCAGTCTTTGGCACAAACAATGTCGATCACTGCACCCGCCTGTGCCATGCTTCATCCGTGGCAGCCTTGATGGAGCAAATTGGCAGTGGTTCTGTCTCCAACCCCTTCGCCGATTGCCAGGAGACCGAGGCCATTTTCATCATCGGTTCGAACACTACCCACAACCATCCTGTCGCTGCGACATTTATGAAGCAAGCGGCCAAGGCTGGCACCACGCTCATTGTGGCGGACCCGCGCCGGCCAGAGATGGCAGACTACGCCGATTATTACGTACGCTTCAAACCTGGCACGGACGTGGCACTGCTCAACGGCATGATGCACGTCATCATCAGGGAAGGGCTGTATGACGAGCGGTTTATCGAAGAGCGTACCGAACAGTTCGACCAGCTCCGCGAGGCGGTGCAGCACTATACGCCACGCGTGGTGGCGCGCCTGACAGGTGTGTCTGAACAGCGCATCATCGACATCGCGCGGGCCTATGGCCAGGCCGAGCGCGCCATGATCTTCTGGGGTATGGGGATCTCGCAACATATCACGGGCACGGACAATGCGCGCTGCCTGATCAATCTGGCGCTGCTCACCGGAAACATCGGGCGGCCCGGCACTGGTCTGCACCCGCTGCGTGGGCAGAATAACGTGCAGGGCGCCTCAGATGTCGGGCTTATCCCGATGGTTTACACGGGTTATCAGAGTGTCGCAGATGCGGCGATCCGACAGAAATTTGAACGTGCCTGGGGTGTCGAGCTTGACCCACAGCCGGGCCTCACCGTGGTGGAAATCATGTCTGCCGTGCTGGACGGGCAGATTAAAGCCATGTTCATGATGGGGGAGAATCCCTTCCTCAGCGACCCCAACATCAATAAAGTGAAAAAATGCCTGGCCGCCATGGATTTTCTTGTGGTGCAAGACATCTTCCTGACGGAGACTGCGGCGTATGCCGACGTGATCTTACCGGGCACCAGTTTCCCCGAAAAGATCGGCACCTACACCAACACCGATTCGCGCGTGCAACTGGCCCGGAAAGCCGTTGAGCCCCCAGGACAGTGCCGCGTCGACTGGCATATTATTGCCGATCTGGCCGGGCGCATGGGCTATCCCATGCCGTATACGTCCGAGGAGGACATCTGGCAGGAGATTGTGTCACTGACCCCGCCCTTTACGGGCATCACCTACGGACGTCTGGAGCAGCAGGGCGTCCCCTGGCCCTGCCCGGCACCGGATCATCCAGGCATTCTGACGCGCTTTACCGACACGTTTCCGCGTGGTAAGGCCACCTTCGTTCCGGCAGAGTTTGCGCCAGCCAGGGAACTCCCGGATGAGACCTATCCTTTTGTGTTGAACACCGGACGGGTGTTGCAACACTGGCACACCGGGACCATGACGCGGCGTGCCAAAGCGCTGGACGAGATTGCCCCGGAAGCGCTCCTGGAAATGACGCCTGAAGATATGCAGACGCTCGGCGTGGCTGACGGCGAGTTTGTCCGGGTGGTGTCACGGCGCGGCGAAGTCATGGTGAAGGCCGTAGGCTCGCACAAGCCGTCGCGCGGGAGTGTCTTTCTCCCCTTCCACTTTAAGGAGGCGGCGGCGAATCTCCTGACGATTGACGCTCTCGATCCCTACGGCAAAATCCCGGAATTTAAATTCTGTGCCGTGCGCGTGGAGAAGTGTGGGTGAGCGGCCACCTTACGACTGCAGCACCTGCTGGCCGTGATACCTGATCAGGGCCTCCCGGAAAGCCGTACTCCAGGGCCGGGAGGTTTCTGTGGCGAGGTCGACCTGTACCATGACCATGCGGGCGGTGAAGATTTCCTGACTGTTACCTTCATTGATAACACGGTAGTCCAGATGCAGGCTGGAGCGTCCAAGGCGAGCCGTGGCAACGGAAATCCGTAAGAGGTCATATAACGCC
>JBMDXC010000300.1:0-3870 GCA_048594805.1 Candidatus Entotheonellaceae bacterium
CGCTGGTGCGCCCAGGACGCCGCGGCTGTTGTGCCGATGGCGCCTGCCGCCTGCACACGGGCCTGGTCTTGCCGCAGACGCTGGCATGCCTCCGAGCGATGGGCGGCATGGACCGGTGGTGCCTGGCGCGCCACGCGATGGGCTGGTCCGCTCCCGGGAGGCAACGGGTTTGCCTGCACGCCCAGGTCCCGCGCGGTCTGGGCCATTGATGGCGCCGACTCGACCGCGACTGGCACCGTGCGCTCCTTGCATGCCGCAGGCTACTTGCTCGTTGGGGGTTGACTCATCGCACACACCTCAGACGATGTATGAGGTCCTTGTCTCCGTGTGTCCGGAAGAGTATAGCCACATCAGCCATCTGGGGTGCCACTGGACGCATAGATACATTTACTTCATCCCCCGCTCAGTAAGGAGGTGAAACGAGCTGAAGACGCGTGTCATGGTCTCAGTATCCTTTGTTGCGGTTGTATCCACTGGCGTGACCACTATAAAAGAGACGATGTAAGGCTTCCCGAAAGGCACGATATGGGTACCAGCTATACGTGTTGTCACGTTGTTTGTGCGGTGTGCCGTTGCGATGGAGAATTTGATGCCGACAGCTGACGGTAGTGCCTGCTTCTCGGACACACTCATCTGTTCTGCCCCGATATCCCGCGAGGCTTTCTGGTAGACTTCTTCAAGAGTGATCTCGATCATCGCTGCCACCATGGTCTCTCGCTTTGGACTCGACTCGAACTCTTGCTTGGTGAGATCTCTCTCGAGGTGACCGACCATAGCCGCTACGAGCATAGGTTTGAACGGGTGGCGAAGCATGACGCGAACCTCACCAGCTTCCTGAAGGGGAAAATGCTTCACAAGTTTCCAGTCTGCGGGATAACGAAATGCGAACTGATACTGCTTGTCCACGTACTCCCTGAGAGCAGCATCTGCCACAGGACGGACAGTATCCTTTGCGTCGACGCTCCTTGCGTCAGGAAAGAAACACAGAACGAACAAAGACGGGATAGCCAGTGTAAGAACAAGCATGTAGATGCCCACTGCCCTTTTGGAAAGCGTGTCCATAGCCTTCTCGCAAGTATCCAATCTCCCTTGACAGAAACTCGTGCGATCAGGGGGTCGTCTCTCCCCCGTCTTGTTCCAATGTTTACGTCTCTGTATAACGGCCGATTTCGTAGCCAATGAAAAGTTGCTCCTGTCAATTTAACGCTCTACGAACGCTCAGCACGCCTTATAGAACTTCGCGTACCGGTGTTTGCTCCACCCGCTTGTTTATCTTCTGCTTCACAGAGGCATTACTTGTTTCGTGCGACACGATGGGCATTGTATTCTCTGCCCTCGTACTTCAGGCGTTACTGGGATTGGCGTCTTGCAACGCCAGCACTGGACTGTGGACGTAGATTGCGCGTTCAAGGCGCGTGTTCTTACTGCCTGGGTGGCGTGGTCTTCCGCATGGTGCGACGGGCGACCGACGACTGCCTGTGTCTGCGTCCCTCGCGCAGCCCCATACAGTTCCGCAGGTTTCCTCAGTTTTTCGAGTCGTATGGCGACAAGGGTGGCACTGATGCTCTGACATGCCACGAAGGCAGCGAGGACACCTGGAATGAGTGCCCACATCCAATTGGTGAAATACCAAAGGAGCCCCGCGATAAGCAGATAGAACCAGGTTGCATGTGCGTGCTTTTGATCTGCATGATGGAACTGCTGCGATGTATGGCCATTGAGCAGAGCCTTGTGTGCGAGTTGATCATGAAACGACATGCTGCCCTCCATTGCCACGTTCTCGCCTCGTTGTTGTGTTGCTCCTCATCTCTGTCCTCTCCTCGACTTCGGATAACGCATTAGGAGTTAAGTTGCGCCTGGCCGCGACCGAGTTACACCCTCGCACTCCACTCCCAACGGCCAGGTGTAGCTTAACTCTTGGTTGGACTGACCGCGTACCGATGCGGCCTGCGCAGGTTTTCTCCGACGCGCACGCTATGGAGATTATGCCGGGTGAGGCCACCGGTATCTGGTCTGGTGCCCCCACCAGCAGCCCGGTGTGAGGCCCGAGCGCGCGCGTGCTACGCCCCGGAGGTGTCCTACCACCGTGCCAGAGACGCTCCCAGCCACCACCGAACTGGCACCGGGCACCCCCCTCCCCTCGCAGACCCTCCCGCACCGTGTGTCCCTCATGCGGCACGCGCCTCTGCCCGCACCGTCGGCGGCGCCCCGCCCCGCGGGATGACCTCGATGCACACCAGGAGCTGTCCGCAGGCCGGACACCGTTCGGGCTGGGCCTCACCCCGCTGGGCGCATGCGGTTTGCCACCCCAGCAGCTCCGGGACAGCCACGGGCGGTTGCCCCAGGTGAGCCCGGCAGAGTGCCAGAGCCTCCATGGGGGTGTGATGGTACAGCCCGTAGCACCGCACGACCCGCGTCTGGGGGACCGGCACATGGTGCAGCCACCGCTGCAGAAAGTCGGCGACCAGCAACGTCATCCGCTGGCAGGAAGCTGGCCCCGCGTCGCCATCCTCCTGACGCACCGCACACGTGCGCGGCACCAACGTGATCAGCCCCACGCCTTGCTCCAGACACAACCCCAGCGTGCGTTGACCATAAGCCTTCCTGTCGGCCACAATGCCGTGCACTCCGTTGAGTCCGAGGGCCACACATGCCTCAATCGCCACGGGGGTCTCGGTGCTGTCACTGGTAGTACCATCGCGCAGGCCCATGCGCAGGGGGAGGCCATCACTGCTTACGCCGAGACTCAGGAGCACCTGCTTGAGATCATCATGCCCATCTGTGCTGTGCCCATAGGCAGGCCGAGGTGGGACAGGCCCTTGGACCGGGCGGGCTTCCTCCGCATAGGCGCCGTACAGGGTGATCGTCGTTGTCTCCTGATGGAGCCAGGGGGGCGTGAGGGCATAGACCTCCAGCGCCTTGAGGGCGATCGCCCCAAACACGCGGTTGAGAGTGGCGGCACACAGCGCATCGAGGATCTGCCCTCGCCGGTCATCGTGGAGCGAGGCGCGCTGGAGGCCGGGCTGGAGCAGGGGGAACATCCCACGTTCCTCCAGACGTGCCCCCACCTTAGAGAGGGCATGATGACCATCGCGAATTGCCAGGACCAGGGCCTCCACTCCCCGGCCACACGACAGGACAGGCGCGGAGTGCGGAGGGCAGAAGATATCGATGAGGACAGCCGCGTTGAGCTGGCGGACCACCCCTAGCACCAAAGGTAAGTGGGCCACGGGACTGATCTGCTGAATCGTCATCGCCATGAGGCACCCTTGCTGCAAGTTTTGCTAGAGATGGCCTCATAGCCGATGTCCCCGTGACACCATAGACCTGAACCCTGCCTGCGCAAACAATCCTCGCATACGGCCACTACCCCTTGAACCTGGGCTGAAGTATTACTTACTCCTTATCGGGGGCACTCTCCAGGGAAATCCCCCAACCTCAAGCCGCAGCGTCAACACTATCAGGGTACAGCTGGCAGGTAAAGAAGTTGCATACTGCCTCACATACCATCCGCGAGGCAGCGCGCAAAGTATGTGAGACGAGCCGCCGCAGGCGTGCCGAGTGCGCGAAGAGGCGAGAACTCTGCTCAGCACCGACCTCTCTCTAGGAGTGCTGTCCGTGGTGCTTGCTGTGGGCTTATGGATGAGCCCGGCGAAGTATGTAAGCTCTAATGTACACGTGGCGAACTGAGGATGGCCGATGGGATTTATGGAGATTTTTCCGCAGGACAGGGGTACTTGACGGAACATTCAGAATGAGATGGTTCTCTCATTTTGAGAGCAAGAGTCCCTACGTTCCCTGTTGAATATATGCCGTCCATACTTACATACTCTGCCTCGTAACTTGCTCTGTCTCGTAACTTGCCAGGTA
>JBMDXC010000301.1:0-19002 GCA_048594805.1 Candidatus Entotheonellaceae bacterium
GTTTGCGGCGAAGTTCCAAGATCTGCGCATCAAGGTGGAACAGCATGTGCAGGACGAAGAGACCCAGATGTTTCCGCAGGCTGAGCAGGCACTGGAGGAGCAGCTTGAGGAACTGAGGGACGAGATGCAGGAAATTAAAGAGCACCTGCTGGCGTAATGACGGTTCTCACGCCCCCTGGGCACGATTTGCTTCACCTCCCAGAGTCGTGTAGCATGCCTCACGCAGAGGCATGCAGTGTCTGTCCAATAGGCCATGCTAGGAGGAGACCATGCTGGACTTCCGCCGTACGTTCTGGGCTCTGGGGTTGGTTGCCGCAGTCGTTGGCATGCTTGTGCCCACGTCCGTGATCCTGGCACAGATTGCTGTTTCAGCCAACGATAATAAGGTCGTGCTCGTCAATGGGATGAGCACTGTGGTGCACAACCCCGCATCAAACACGGTTGCCATCATAGGCAGCGCCTCAGGGTGAAGGGGGGCACTGCTGCCATTCGTACGGCAGAGAGGCCACTCTAGCGAAACATGTAACCACCTGTGTGGAGTTGATCTGGCCCAAGAGCAGGGGTTGCCATGCCGTTTGGCCTGTTTTGCGAAGTCCCTACAGCGGTTCCCAGTTGCATGTGCTACAGCTCTCCCCAAGGGGCTTGTAACTTCTCCTGATCTCTGACGTATTAGCGTAGCGTACCTAAGTGGGAACCGCTGTAAGGCGCAACTTGCCGACGAGGTCATGCCCTAGGTCTAGGAGACGTCTGGTGCAGGGAAAACCACTCTTTCATGCTAACGTAGTCGAAACGCCTATGCTCGCGGGCAACATGCCCGCATGCAATGCCGGTCGGATGTCGCCCGCGCTCTATCTGGATTTCACTCATGAGGCATGGGGCCGTCTGCGGGCTGACACGCCATTGACGCTCTCTGAGGCTGACCTTGCCCAATTGCGGGGCCTCAATGAACGCGTCTCGCTCGACGAAGTGGTGGAAATCTACCTGCCCCTATCACGCCTCTTGAATCTGTACGTGGCCGCGACGCAGGAGCTGTATCGGGCCACGGCCACGTTCCTCGGCAGTGATGTGGCAAAGGTGCCATACGTGATCGGCATGGCGGGCAGTGTCGCTGTGGGTAAAAGCACCACGGCGCGTATCTTGCAAGCTCTCCTGTCCCGTTGGCCGCACCATCCCAAGGTGGATCTGGTCACCACCGACGGCTTTCTCTACCCAAATCGCGTGCTGGAGGACCGCAGTCTCATGGGCCGCAAGGGCTTTCCAGAGAGTTACGATCTGCGCGCTCTGATTCAGTTCGTCTCGGCCGTGAAATCCGGGCTTCCCACGGTGCGAGCACCGGTGTATTCGCACCTGCACTATGATATCATGCCGGACCAGTTCCAGGTGGTAGATCAACCCGATATCATGATTATTGAAGGACTAAACGTGTTGCAGACGTCAAATGGCGACCCTGAACATAAATCGCGCCTGTTCGTCTCTGACTTTTTCGACTTTACCATTTATGTCGATGCTGCAGTGCAAGACATCCGCGAGTGGTACATCGAGCGCTTTCTCACGCTGCGCTATACCGCCTTCAGCGATCCGGCTTCCTATTTCCATCGCTATGCCAGCCTCTCTGACCAGGCAGCGCGTCAGCGCTCCCATGCCATCTGGACAGAGATCAATGAGGTCAATCTGATCGAAAACATCCTGCCCACCCGCGAGCGTGCCGATCTCATTCTGGAAAAAGACCGGGATCATACGGTGCAGCGCGTGAAACTGCGTAAATTGTGAGCTGGAGACGAGGAGAGGGACGATGCGCTACGTAGGCCAGTCCATGAAACGGTTTGAAGATCCCAGACTGGTGACAGGCAAGGGGACATTTGTGGGTGACCTCACGCTCCCAGACATGTTGCATGCCGCCGTCCTGCGGAGCCAGCATGCGCACGCCCGTCTCCGGAGAGTCGATATTGCGGCGGCCCGTGCTGTGCCTGGCGTCGTCGCAGTGCTCACTGGCGCAGACATCGCTGGCGTGCTGCCGGGTATTCCTACCCGCGCTATGACCGGAGAGCGCGCCGTGGATGCGCTGCAAGCCCCCGTGTATCCCCTGTTGGCGCACGACAAAGTGTGCTATGTCGGGCAACCCATCGCAGTGGTGGTGGCTCATGACCTGTCCGTTGTCAGGGATGCCATAGAGCTGATGACGGTGGACTATGAGCCTTTAGTGCCAGTTCTCGATCCCGATGCCGCGGCGCGGGACGAGGCGCCCGTCATCCATGAGGCCATGGGGACGAACGTGGCCATGCGCCTGCGTCAGCGTGCTGGGGACCTGGACGGTGCCCTGGCGCAGGCGGACCATGTCGTGCGCCAGCGGTATGTGGTGCAGCGCGTCGTCCCAGCCCCCCTGGAAACCCGGGGCGTGCTGGCCCAGTACCAGCCCCGGGAAGCCCTCCTGACGGTCTGGAACGCAACGCAGGCGCCGCATCGCGTCAAGCACTTTTTAGTGCACCTCCTGCAGCTGCCAGAGCAGGCGGTGCGGGTGATCGCGCCTGATGTGGGCGGCAGCTTTGGCGTCAAAGATTGCCTGTTCCCCGAAGATGTGCTGATGCCCTATCTCGCCATACGCCTCAGGCGTCCCGTCAAGTGGATCGAAGAGCGGCGCGAAAACATGCTGGCGTACCATGGCAGAGGCCATAGCCTGGACATAGAAGCGGCGGTGCGACGCGATGGCGTCATCCTGGGGATACGCGTTCACGTAGTGGCGGATATCGGGGCCTATTTTCTCCTGACCACCCCGTCCGCACCCTTCAATGTCTGTCGTCGTATTCTTGGGCCATACCACATACCCGCCATCAGTATAGAACTGGCTGGCGTACTGACCAATAAGACTCCAACTGGCGCCTATCGTGGTACCGGTAGTCCTGAGGCGGCGTTCTGTATCGAGCGCACCATGGACCTGATTGCCTATGACCTGGGACTGGACCCCGCCGAAGTGCGTCGACGCAACTTCATTCCGCCTGACGCCTTCCCGTACCAGGCAGCCACTGGCCTCACCTATGACTCAGGCAACTATGCGCAGGGCATGGAGCGTGCCCTGGAGCTGCTCGACTACCCGCACTGGCACGCCAGAGCCAGGCAGCAGCAGCCAGACGAGCCTCTCATCGGCATCGGGCTGGCGACCTTCCTCAAATCCTCGGGGGCCGCAGGCGATCATCGCGTCGAGAGTGCCGAGGTGACCATCACACCCGCAGGGGACCTCATCGTCTATACCGGCATCTCGCCGCATGGCCAGGGCTCCGAGACCTCGTTTGCCCAGATTGTCGCTGATGAGCTGGGCGTGTACCCCGCACGGGTGCGCGTGCGCCATAGCGATACAGCCCTCTTTCCTGTCGGCGAAGGCACCAGCGCCAGTCGCGGTCTCATCGTGGGCGGCTCTGCCGTCTACGCCGTCGTGCAGGAGGCCCGCCAGCACCTGGCGCATGTCGCCTCTGAGCTCCTGGCGTGTCCTACCAATAACATCGGTTTTCAGAACGGATGCGCCTTCAATCACCGTAAGCCAGAAGAACAGTTGACCTTCGCGCAGCTTGTCGCTGCTGCCTCCCGCAGGGCGCATGGATCAATGGAGGGAAGGGCCGCCCTTAATGAGGCGGCCCTCCGCCGACGCAGTCGCGGGGAACGGGCGAAGACGCCCTGCGCCGACACAGTCGCGCCAGAGCGCGGGCTGGTTTTTAGTGGTACTTACACCCTCCCGGCAGCCCCATTTTCCTTTGGCGCGCATGCCGTGGTCGTCGAGGTCAACCGAGAGACGGGGGCGGTACGTATCCTGCGCTATGTCGGCGTCCACGACTGTGGACGCATCGTCAACCCGCGCCTGGTCGAAGGGCAAATTATCGGCGGTATCGCCCAGGGGCTTGGGCAGGCTCTGAGCGAAGACGTGGTTTACAGTCCAGAGGGCCAGCCACTGACGGGGAGCTTGTTGGACTATGCTCTCCCGAAGGCCCACGAGATCCCGCATCTCATCCTGGAGACGCTGGAGGTGCCATCGCCGACAAACCCGCTCGGGGCGAAGGGAATTGGGTCGGTGTCCACGGTCCCGGCGCCAGCCGCAGTGGCCAATGCGGTACTGGACGCACTGGCCGGCTTCGGGGTGCGTCATCTCGATACACCACTGACGGCAGAGAAGATATGGCGGGCTATGCAGGGTGGGGGAAAGTAGTGTAGAGCATAGGGATGCAGAAGAGGTGCAGATGCAACAAAAATCCTTTGATCCCGACTTCAAGGGTATGCTCCACGGCTTGCGGGTCATTGACCTGTCTCGCGTCGTGGCCGGGAACATGCTGACGCTGCAACTGGCCGATCATGGGGCTGACGTGATCAAGATTGAGCCGTTGCCGGCCGGTGACCCATTACGTGCCTGGAAGGAAAATGGCTACTCCGCCTACTGGAAGATATACGCCCGCAACAAGCGCAGCCTGGGCCTCAACTTTCGTGCCGAGGGAGCGTCCAGCCTGCTGCGTGAGCTGGCGGCCAGAGCCGATGTGCTGGTCGAGGGTTTTCGGCCTGGCACCCTGGAGGAAATGGGTCTCGCTCCCACCACACTGCACGCTCGGAATCCTGGCCTGATCATCGTGCGGATCTCCGGCTTTGGGCAGACGGGGCCGTATGCGCCACGGCCCGGGTTTGGCACCCTTGTGGAGGCTATGTCGGGATTCTCGGCGCGCAACGGGTTTGCGGACCGTGAGCCGGTGTTGCCACCACTGGCCCTCGCCGATATGATTGCCGGCCTCTACGGGGCCTTTGCAACCGTGACAGCAGTACGGGCGCGGGAGCGCGGTGAGGCACCTGGGCAAGTCATCGACCTGTCGCTCTTAGAACCGATCATTTCGATTTTGGGACCGGAGGCCGCGGCGTACACGCTTACCCGCGAGATCAAACCGCGCGTGGGGAGCGGATCGAATACGACCTCCCCTCGTAATGTCTATGAAACGCGGGACGGCAAGTGGATTGCCCTTTCAGGCTCGGTCCAGGCCATGGCCGAACGCCTCTTTCGACTGGTCGGGCGTGCAGACATGATTCGGGAGCCGCGCTTCAAGGACAATTCCTCGCGTGTCAAGCATCGCGGCGAGGTTGATGCTGTTGTGGGTGGCTGGATCGCCACGCAAACGCGCGAGGAGGCCCTGAAAGCCTTTGCAGACGCCGAGGTAACGGCTGCACCGGTGTACGATATTGACGAGCTTATGGACGATCCACACGTGGTCGAGCGCGGGATTTTCGAAGCGCTGCCTGATGACGAACTGGGTTGGGTGCAGATGCATGCACCCGTACCACGTCTCTCCGCCACGCCTGCCGGTTATCGTTGCCCGGCGCCACGCCTCGGTGAACATACGCAGGAGGTATTACGCGAGCTGGCGTTCGATGCCGCCACGATCGCGGCCTTGCACGCCGCTCAGGTTATTGGTGCCGAGGCTGGCATCCCGCCTGATCCGAGGGCTCACCAATGACGCGCACGCCGCACGCGCCATACAGATGGCGCGTGCGGATTGGCTCTGGCTGCTTACACTTGTGGGCGCACCTCGTCTACAAAGCGGCGGGCAGTAGTAATCATCGTCTCCGCGTCACGGCCGCGGATGCCCAAGACAATATGCTGCACCCCGGCGTCTGCGTAGCGTTTGATGGTGTCAATCATCTGCTGTGCCGTGCCACTGATGGGGGCGGGACGCCCGGTGGTATCGCCACTGGCACCAAACGCGACGTTGTTCACCCGGGTCGAAATCGTCAAACTGGCGGGATCACGGCCGGCCTCAGCACAGAGCTGCCGCAGGGTGATGGCTTTCTCGGCCAGGTCCTCTGGCAGCAAATTGCTCGGATGCCAGCCATCCCCAAAGCGCACGGCGCGGCGCAAGGCGGCAGGCGTATAGCCGCCAATCCACACTGGAGGATGCGGTTTTTGCAGGGGTTTTGGATAAAAGCCAAGATTGGCAATCTGGTAGTGCTTGCCTTCGAACACTGGCCTATCTGCGGTGCATAACTCGCGAAAGATCTGGATATATTCGTCTGTCACACCCCCACGGTGTTCGTACGACGCGCCCAGGGCCGCAAACTCTTCTGGCATCCACCCCACCCCAGCCCCCAGAATCACCCGTCCACCCGAGAGCACGTCCAGCGTAACCAGCATCTTGGCTACGATGATCGGGTTACGATAGGGCATGATCAAGACACTCATCCCCAGGCGTGGTGTGGAGACCTGCCCAGCGAGAAACGCCAGCGTCGTGAGTGGATCGAAGATATGATCCGTCGCCGACAGGCCGAGGCGTCCGGTGGCGCTGTAGGGGTAGTTAGGCGCGTATTCATATGGAATGAAGACATGATCACTGACCCAGATGGCGTCGAAGGCGAACTCCTGGGCGGCGTGCGCCAGGCGCCTGAGCGTCTCGGTCGGATCAACATAACTCAGATTGGGCAGGCCAATGCCAAATTGCATAAGGTCTCCTAACGTCTGCCGCTAAGACTACAATGCGGATACTGTTGCTGAAGGCTACCATGCTTCCCGTAAAACACGCAGGATGGGCGCAGCATCAGCAATGGGCTTCGGGTTCGTGGCCAGGGCGCGATCATGTAGGGTCGCCGCCGCGATGGCCTCCAGGCCCTCCTGTGGGACATCCACGTCGCGCAGGCGCGAGGGCAGACCGAGCTGCTGACAGAGCTGGGCGACCGCAGCAGCAGCAGCCAGGCCGGCCGCGTGCGGCGTCATACCTGCAGTGTTGATGCCCATGGCCTCAGCAATTAGCGTCTGGCGTTCCGCACTGGCATCAAGGTTGAAGCGCATGGTGTGAGGTAAGAGAATGGCATTCGCTTCCCCATGCGGCACATTGTACAGACCACCCACATGGTGCGCCGTCGCGGTGTTCAGCCCCAGGCCGCCGACATTGGCCAGCGAGGCCATACACGCTGCCGTCTTGATATGCAGGAGGTCGTTTATATCCTTCGCTGCGCAGTGGGGCAGAGCGTGCACCAGCATGGTGATGGCGTGAAGGGCGAGGGCATCGCCAATCGGGTTGTGGCGCCGTGAGTACACCGTTTCTACCGCGATACGAAACTGGCCCATGGCGGTGGAGACCAGGATCGCGGTCGGGGTGGTTGCCAGAGCTTTGCCGTCGATGAGAATGCTGCGCGGGATGGTGCCTGGATCCGCCACAACGATTTTGCGGCCCAGCCGGTGATCCGTAAAGCCAGCGCCACGGCTCAATTCCGCCCCGCCCATTGTGGTGGGTATGGTGAGAATCGGAATTTTTGGTTGTGTCAGGGAGGGTATGGAAACCTTATCGGGAGGTTCGAAGTGGATCTCGTAGTCGTGGATATCTCCACCCTCGGCGAGCAGCGTCGCGATACCTTTCGTCGTATCGTGCGTGCTGCCGCCGCCGACACTGACGAGCGCCTCGGGTTGTGCCTCCCTGGCCACACCTATCGCTTCCTCGAGAGTGGGCACAGGCGCATGCGGAGCAACTCCGGCAAACAGGCCAACGCAGCGTGCTCCAAGCGCCTCCTGGACGCGTCCAATGACATTAGAGCTGCGCAGGATGGAGGGACCACAGATAATCATGGCCGTGTGCGCACCCAGACGGTCCAATGTGCCACAGAGGTCTGCAATGGTGTCCGTATCACACACAATCTCTTGCGCCACGCTGGTGTAGCTGAACTTCAACGCATGCACGAGTTCCATAGTGAGCGTCCCTCCCCAAGTGGTTCTCAGTGATAGCACGGCTGCGCGTCCCATGCACTGCCTGTGCCACGGGCGCTGCCTGGAGAGTACCACAGTCCGTGGTGCAGCACGAGAGGTCTGCATGACAGCCTCTAGACACCGAGGAAAAAATGCGCTAATAATGCCTGCACCTTTACAGACTGACTCATCCGTATGCCAACAGCTGGTAGCCTTATCCGCAGGAGGACTCTATGCCGAGGATAGCCCTTGATCTGAACAAAGCCGAAGATCGCCAGAAGGTCAAAGGCCAGTGGCGCGTGGCGCCAGGTTTAGTCCCGGGTCAGCCCAACGAGGGCCTGACGGCTCAGCTCCTGAACACTCCAGCGCGCCTGGCGGACTATGACGACTCGGGTTGGGAGATATGTAACAATGTCCGGGAGAGTCGTTCCGTAGGCTTTACGTTTGCCTGGTATCGTATTGCCGTCGAGATTCCCGCGCGTCTTGATGGTATTGACCTGAGTGGCTCCCGCGTATGGTTCGAGACGAACATCGACAACTACGGGGAGATCTGGGTGAATGGCCAGATTGATCGCACCACGGGCGCCATCGTTGGCCTCAACGCCTCGCAGCGCGTTGAGATCAGCAACAGTGCAGTACCAGGGACGCGCTATGTCATTGCCGTCCTGGTGCTGAACGGACCCTTAGCCGAACCACGCGGGGGCATTTTCATGCGCTATGCCACGCTGGCGTTCGAGTCATCCAACTAAATGCGGCGTGGCCATAAATTTTCTATGAAGGCTTTTGTATCAGTACGTTGCAGAGGTTCAGAGGGACGGCACAGCGCTGCTTTCCCTGCGACGAAAGGTGACAGGAGAAACGCCTCCGTGGGGTGCAAGGCGCAGCAGTACAGGTCAGCAGGCCGGTGCTACCTCGGTTGCAGGTGCAACTGTTGTCGCACCCCTCAGACCTGGGAGATGATGTGGCGCTGGCGGGCCCGGTCTCACCTGCGCCGATGCTGCTCTCTCTCCTCAGGATCGGGAGGTCTACTACGCCATGTGGAGGAGGCTGCATGGCGTGGCAGGATCATCAGTACGTATGAGGATCTCCAAGGGCAGAGTCCGCTTGGGAGGCTACTGAGCCTTAGAGCGAACATGACCTTTCCGCAGCGTTCATCTGCTACGGGCCGCTATGTCATGCGCGGATCTAGGACGTCGCGGACACGGTCTCCGAGAAGATTGATGGCGAGCACAGTAAGCAAAATGGCGATGCCAGAAAAGGTAGAGAGCCACCAGGCGATGTTGAGGTAGTCTCGTCCCAGGGCGATCATCTGGCCCCACGAAGGATACGACTGGCCTGTGCCGGCCTATAAGCCACCAGGCTGCTGCGCTGTCGCGAGTAGCCTGGTGAGTGGCACGTCGGCCAGAGAGGCAATTTGCAGGTCGGCCTGCGCCAGGGAAAGCTGGCTGGTCAGCGGATTGGGGACAGCCACACAGAATAGCCCGGCCCGTTTGGCTGCCATAATGCCATGGGGGGAATCTTCCAGGGCAATGGCCTCCTGGGGTTGGACCCTCAGCGCCTCCAGGGCGGCCTGGTACAGGGCGGGATCGGGCTTCGGGTGCCGTACATCGTCGCGACATTTGATGCAGAGAAAATGCTGACTGAGCTCAAGGCGAGTGAGATGGCCATGGACCCAGGCACGCGAGGAGCTGGACGCCACGCCGACATGCAAACCCAGACGTTTGGCCTCAGCAAGATAATCGTGCACTCCCGGCAGGACAGTCTGCGCTGCAATGAGGGTATCACAGCGGTGGCGCTGTTGCGCCTGTACAGCGACGCGATCGACGGCGCGGCCAAGTTGCTCTTCGAGATATACGTATGGGTCAAAGGCCCC
The DNA here is from genome assembly GCA_048594805.1 of Candidatus Entotheonellaceae bacterium. GTDB lineage: Bacteria > Tectomicrobia > Entotheonellia > Entotheonellales > Entotheonellaceae > SXND01. Next base: position 9,567 of record JBMDXC010000301.1, read on the forward strand.
TACGGTGCCTATACACGTGGCCCATGCCGCAAAGGACAGCGTGCTCCCATGCGCCGTGTAGATCTCTTGCCAGGACTGAAATTCAGGTAGCTCCGTATCCAAAATTAAACCGTCAAAATCAAAGATGATGGCTCGTATCATAGGCTCGTATCTATGCTGCAGCGTCTACGATGGCCGTCGTCCCTCGACGGCGATGAGATACATGGTCTGGGCTACGGCACTATCGTGGACCCAGGCACGATACTCCGCTTCAGCCGTAGCCCGTTGCGTTTCTGTGAGGATGCCATCTGCCACCATCTGATGGCCGCGGCTGGCTGCCACCTCAGCCCAGAGGCCGAGACGCGTCAAAAAATCCGGATCGTTTTTGGTGCTGACCTCATGCTGAGGGGTCGATACAACGTCCTCGAAGCCGCTCTGTGCGTATAGGTCTACCAGGTGGTCCGCTAGAGTGTTGTCCATACCAGCATCAGCACGCCAGTGCAGAAAGGCACGATAGAAATGCTGCATACTGAGAGGTGGTGCCGGATCCCAGACAATCTTCTCGTGATTGTATTCGAGCGTCACGACATACCCTCCTGGCTTGGCTCCCGCACACATAACCTGGAGAGCCGCAAGCGGATAGGCCAGCCACTGCAGGACACGCGCCGCCGTGACCACGTCAAACGTGGCACGACACGGCAGATTATAGGCATCACCCAGAATAAACGCCAGGCCAGGCACACTGCCATGCGCCCGACACGCCTGTGCAAGCAGCCCGGCATGGATGTCGAGACCTACCGTCAGACCATCTGGTGCCACTGCCTCGGCTATGCCCCGTGTCACCGCCCCGGTCCCACACCCCACATCGAGTACGGTGAGACCTGAGCGCAGGAGCTGGGCCAGCCGCCGGTGCGCGGTGGCCAGCGTGCGGGTATCCAGAATGGCGGCAGTGCCCTGGGGCATATGGGCACGCTGCCGCGCCTGGGCCGTTGAGAGTTGCTGTGGCATTATGGCTGCCTCTGGATGGATGGCGGACAGTGCAGGATAGTAGGAACCATAGCATCAGGTAGGTGGAATGTCAAAAACTGTCAGGCGCGTGTTGGCCGCCAGGTCCGCGTCGCGGTGAGACAACTCCCAGGCACGAGAAAAGTCGCGGCGGCACCCTCTGCGACGGTGAGCAGGGCCTGACTATAATTACAGGTCCCATCATGACGCATGCTGGTGCAGGAGCTGACCAGCGTCGTGAGCCGCAGTGGCTCGTCATATTCGGGCATGACATACTGGAGGATGAGAGCATCCCCAGATGCCAATGGCATGTCGGTATGCAATACGAGACGATGTCCAGGATCGCTAGGGCTGCTGCCAGTCAGGATGCCATACCCACTACAGTTACCCTGGGCATCGAGCACCTGACAGGGGAGGGCCAACGCACACTCACCCTGGCGGCGGTCGTGGATGGCGCGGATCGAGTACAGAATCACAGGATGGGATTTGCCTTTGACCATCACCGGGGGCAGACGTACAGCACAGACAAGATCCTGAATCGGTGTCCAGGTCGCCTCAGAGACCAGCACTTGATAGCGCCCCGCCAGGTGCTCGATACGCGCCGTCAGATTCACGGTATCACCAATGAGGGTGAATTCAATTTTGTCCTCTGAGCCGATATTGCCGGCAATGAACTCCCCAGAGTTGAGTCCAATCCCCATATGCACGGGCTGTTGCCCTTCAGCACACAACTGCAAATTAAAGGGCCAGAGCTTCTGTTGCATACGTATGGCCGTGAGCACCGCGTCGCTCGCATCATGGGCGCCGGCGCGTGGCACGCCCCAGAACGCCATCAAGCCATCACCGTTAAACTTGTCGACGTTGCCCCCATGGTCATAGATAACTTTCTGCATAATGGTAAAGTAGCGGTTGAGCTTTGCCACGACCTGAGCAGGGGGCAGCTTTTCACTCATGGCCGTGAAACCGATAATATCCGCCAACAGAATGGTCCCCTGGTAGGAGTCTCCACCCAGGGCGGCGGTGACTTCACCCGACATCAACATCGCCACTAACCCGGGTGAAAAGTAGCGTTGCAGGCTGATGCGTCTGGCCGTCTCCGCTTCGATGGCTTCATAGAGCTGGAGATTTTTAACGGCGATGGCAGCCTGGGCGCTGATACCAGTGAGCACCTGCAAATCTTCACCGGTAAAACCGCGCGGCGTGGTGCAGGTATCCACCTGCACGAGGCCCAGAATTTCGTCATTGATCAGCAGGGGAGTGCACATCATGCTGCGGATGGAGAGGTCAAGCACCGACATATTCTGATTAAAACGCGAGTCGTCCAGCGCGTCACGCGATAGGATGGAGCGCTTGCGCAGTACCACCTCGTTCACGATGGTTTGTGAAATTGCCACTTCTTCTAGAGGCTCGGCAGTGCTATGCCGCTTTCTGGCAACCACAGGGACAAGCTGGCCACTGTCCTTGTCACGCAGCATGATAAAGGCGCGTTCCGCCACGGGAAAAACGTCGAAGAGACAGGCGAGGATTTTGGTGAGGAGGGTTTCCCGATCTGTAATGGCCCCCAGTGCGGTACTCACCTGACACATGGCCTGCAGACGTTTTAAAGCTTCCTGAAGACCTTTGTCAGTGTGTTTTTCGACATGGGTTACCTCCAGCCAGTTCATTGACGCATCGAGGGTCAGGGTTACCCCGGGCTGGGCGGCATCATCCGTCAGCATGCGCAGCCGCAGTGCTCCTCCTGCCCCGGTCAACGCGATAGATTTGGTCATCGGCTCTGCCGCTATGGGGGCAGGAGACGGAGTGTGACGGAGCTGGGGGGAGCTGGGGAGGAGCGCATCGGCGCGAAACACCATGCGGGTGGCACTGATCAGGATCTCATCGCCATCCTGGAGTTCATAGGGGACCTGCGGCAACAGACGTTTTCCCTGCACCATAACGCCATTCGAAGACTGGAGATCTTCGATACTAAAAGTGTTGCCACGCCGCAGGAGCCGCGCATGGCGACGACTGACATGGTGCTCGGGCAAACAGAGGAAGCTCTCTGGATGGCGCCCAACGTACGCTTCCTCGGGCAGCAGAAAACTTTCTCCACAGTGGAATCCCTCAAGTACTTCCAGGCGCGCCATAGCTTTTGCCTATCATGAGACCTTCAGATGGTGATCAATCTCGCGCTCTCGCCTTCTTATCGGCACCGGGTATGGGACACTTAAGGTCCTAGAAAATGCTCTATGGCATAAAGTTTTCCCGGTAACACGTCGATAGGTTCAGCAATGCAGAGATGGATTGTGCAAGCGCAGGAGGAGGTCCATGCATCGCAACCATCGGTATACGATCCCTAAAGTTTTACGGCAGGTTACGCTCTGGGTGCATCCTGAAGGCCGCGTTATTGGTTCCCTGTTTCTCAGCTTTCATACAAAAAACGGCCCCGGTGTGGAAGACCCTTGCACCGTCCTCAATGAAGCAGCACCGTTTCTCGTGCTGCAGCGTGCCGAGCCTGAAGAACTCCGTTTCTACAACAAAAGGGCCATTGTGCGCGTGGAATACAGGGAGGAAGAGACCCTGATTGAGCAGGGTGATGGCGTCAAAACACTGCACTGTCGAGTGTCGCTCATGGATGGCTCGCTCATCGAAGGTGTCGTGCGGTATCCACTGCCCCCGAGCCATGAGCGCCTCTACGATTACCTCAACCTCTCCAAGGAACGGTTCTCCAAGCTGTACCTGGAGGACGGGAGTGTTTGCTTAGTGAATAAGGCATATATCGTGTGTGTGTCGCATCTCCAACATGGGGTTGAGCCACGCTGGCAGCCAGAGGCAGCAGAGATAGGCGAAACCTCCACATAAATCGTGCATCGTGCCCATCGTTATGAAACTCCTGGACAAATTCCGCGTAAAAAAATGGCTCGCAGTGCTGCTGGCCACACCGGACGCCACCAGTCCAGCACAACGCCAGGCCATGGCGAGGCTCGCCCAGATCGGTCGACCAGCCATTCCACACCTGCTGACGGCGTTGGGGAGCACTCCCACCCCTACCATACTGATGGAGTTTCTCACGACGCGCGTCAATCAGGCTTCCTTACCATACTTTGTGCAGGGGCTGACCGATCGCAATCCCCGGGTGGTGACAGGCATTATCACGATCCTCTCGCACAGTCGAGGCTATGACCCGCATAGCTTGCTCGAACTGTTTGTCGACGCGACGACCCCGAAGGCAGCACTCGTCCAGATTCTCACGGCCCACAAAGAGACCCTGCGTCCCAAAGCCATCCTGGAATGGTGTACTATCGCTAGCAAGGAGGGGCGTCTCTCGGTGTTGCGACTGGTCGACCAGGTGGCCACAGAAACGATGTTGCCTGATTTGCTGCCCTACGCGCATAGCGACGATTGGCTCATCCGTCTGCACATTACGCAGATCCTCAGCCGTTTCAGCACAGTAGCGAGCCGTGAGACCCTGCTGCATCTCGTGACGGATGTCCACAAGAGCGTCCGGCTGGCGGCGCTCGAAGGGCTGGCAGGCTTGCGGATGCCTGTGGAAGTGGGGCCACTCTGTGCGCTTCTACGCGATGCAGATCTGACCGTCCAAAGTAGAGCTATCGAAGCTCTCATTCAGATCAATCATCCCCACACATTGCGCCACATCATCGAGATACTGCAAGATGAGTCCGAGTACGTACGGCGCGCCGCAGTGGAAGTCCTGAACGCCGTTGGCACCACCGAGGCTATTAAAGATCTCTTAGGAGCGCTTGGCGATCAGGACTGGTGGGTGCGTGTGCGTGCGGCTGACGCCCTGGGAACTATCGGTGGACCCAAGGTCGTGGAGGCAGTCATGCCGCTGCTGAAGGAGGCCGACGCCTTCATCCGTCGCTGCGCTGTGGAAATTCTCAATACGACGAAAGATCCGCGGGCATTGAAAGCGTTGGTTGAGGCTTTGGATGATCCTGACTGGTGGGTCCAGGAACGTGCTGTTGATGCGCTGGCGGCACTTGGCGACCGCCGCGCCGTACCGGCGTTCCTCGGTCTATTGCAGCGTGACACCCCGGCGACACCCGCGGTACTCCGCGCCCTGGGAAGTCTGGGCGATCCTCAGGCCATTCCGGCGGTGCTGGCGGTGCTCCCGCATGGGACACCAGCCGTACGCAAAGAAGCCTTGCATGCGCTGGCGACTTTAACAGAGGCGCCCCAGGCAGCGCTCGTGCAACATGCTATACACCAGGTCATGCAAAGCACTGATAGTGAGAGCAAGGAACTTGCGGAAAGTGTGTTGCGGACGCTCGTGACGAAATACGGCGAGAGGCACTGGAGCGCTCCAGTTGTCACGTCGACAGTGGCCTTACATCGCTCCCTCCTGGGCGATTCTGAGATGGACCTGGAGGCCGCTACGGACTCAGACTGCACGCCCTATGCGACCACTGTGGTGAATGCGTCTGAAACCAGTCCGGTAGCGGCCACGCCGCCGGGCTCCGAGGCGCTGCAGCTCGAACCCGGTACGGTGCTGGACGGGCGGTATCGGGTCGTGCGGCGTGTGGGCAGAGGTGGCTTCGGGACAGCCGTCCTGGTAGAGGACATGGTCGTCAACGAAGAGATCATTCTCAAATTCTTGCATGCCTCACTGGCGGCGGATGCCAGGCTCATCAAGGGTTTCATTCGTGAGCTGCGCTACGCCAGGAAAATCACCCACGAAAATGTCATTCGCATTTATGACTTCCTGTCTGTGAGTGGGGCCTATGCTATCTCCATGGAATATTTTCCCAGCCACACGCTGGCCTCTGAATCCCTACCCCTGCCTATACCGCGCGGGCTCAATATCATCAGCGATATCTGCAAGGGGATGAGCGTCGCCCACCAGGCCGACATTGTGCACCGAGACCTGAAACCCCACAATATCCTCATCAATGAGCACGACCTCGTCAAAATCGTCGATTTTGGTCTGGCGGCTGGTGTCAGTCCCACCGACTCCCGTCTGACCCAGCGCAGCGCTCGCATGGGCACCCCAGCGTATATGGCCCCCGAGCAAGTGCGCGGGGGCTCCGTCGACCCCAGAACCGACATTTACAGTTTAGGAGTGATCATGTACGAACTGTTTACCGGCACCCCTCCCTATGTCGGCAAAGATCCTATCGAGATCGTCTTTCAGCATGTCGAGGGGAAGCCCAAACCCCCTAGAGCGCATACGCCCGACCTGCCACCTGTGCTCGAAGCCCTTATTCTTAAGGCTATGGCCGTGCAACCTGCCGATCGGTTTCAGAGCATGGATACCCTCCGCGAGACCCTCGCTGCTCTGGCCATCTGAAGGAGAGGACGATGGCACGCCTCGACGCCTTTCTGCAGCTCGGCTGCGCTCAAGGGTGTTCAGACATCCATCTGGCCATGGGTGTTCCCCCCATGTTACGCCTGCACGGAGATCTCCTCCCGGTGAAGTATCGCGACCTGGATGCCGAAGAACTCACTAGCCTCCTGCGTGAAATCGTCACGGACGGCCAGTGGGCCACGTTCACGGCAGGGCATGACCTGGATGTTTCCTATACGCAAACGGGTATTGGTCGTTTTCGCGTGAACCTGTTCCGGAAAATACAAGGCATAGGCGCCACGTTTCGGGTCATTCCGGCGCAGGTTCCAACCCTCGACACCTTAGGGTTGCCTCCGGTCGTGGAGCAACTCACCCAAGCACACCAGGGCTTAGTCCTGGTGACCGGTGCCACCGGGACGGGAAAATCGACTACCCTGGCGGCGATGCTACACCATCTCAACACCACCAGAAAGTGCAATATCATCACACTGGAAGACCCCATCGAATGCATTCATACGAGTGCCATGTCACTGGTCGTCCAGCGTGAGGTCGGCACGCATGTGGGGAGTTTTGCTGAGGGGTTACGCGCCGCGTTACGCCAGGATCCGGACGTGATTCTCGTCGGTGAATTACGTGATGCCGAGACCATTGCCATGGCCCTGAGGGCCGCCGAGACTGGCCACCTCGTGCTCAGTACCCTGCATACCACGAGTGCCACCAAGACCCTGGAGCGCATTATTGATGCCACCCCTGCGGAACAGAAGACGCAAGTCACGAACGTGCTGGCCCAGGTGCTGCTGGGCGTCATCAGCCAGACACTTGTGAAAACGGCTGAGGGGCGAGGCCGCAAGGCGATCGTGGAGACCCTGGTGATGACCCCCGCCATCGCACATTTACTCACCAACGACAAGATCTTTCAGATTCCCATGAAACTCGAGACGGGCCGGGCCCTGGGCATGCAACTGCTCGACCAGGCGCTCCTGGAGGCCGTGCAACGCAAACAGATCGATCCCGATGATGCCTATCTCCATGCCCAAGACAAAAAGCCCTTTCAGCGTTTTGTCACTGATCCACACCTCTTGCCAAAGATTAGTCTCGTGGGAGCATGAGCGCACCAGGGGGGGACGTGAAGCGTATCAACACTTTTCTCGAACTTGTGGTCAACCAGAAAGGCTCTGACCTGCATCTCGTGTCCGGCCAGCCCCCACGCATCCGTTTGTATGGGGACTTCATGCCCATCAAATACCGTGAGCTGACCGCTGACGAGACCACCGCGCTCCTCGCTGAAACCATGACAGACGCGGTCCGCCAGCACTTCGAGGCGCGCTATAATCTCGACTTCGCCTACGAAGTACCCGGCCTGGCGCGCTTCCGTGTCAATGCCTTTCGCCATCTGCACGGCCTGGGTGCCGTCTTCCGTGTCATCCCCAACGCCATCCGCACTCTCGAGACATTGGGAGGGCCACCCGTGCTCTCCAGCTTGTGCCGGGAAAAAAACGGCCTCATCCTCGTCACCGGACCAACCGGCTCTGGGAAATCGACCACGCTAGCGGCTATGATTAATAACATTAACCGGACGCGACGGGGACACATCATCACCATCGAGGACCCAGTGGAGTTTATGCATCAGCGCCAGGGATGTTTAATTAGCCACCGTGAGGTGGGGGTGCACACGCCCAGCTTTGCGGCGGCGCTCCACTCCGCCCTGCGTGAGGATCCGGACGTCATCCTGGTGGGTGAGTTGCGTGACCTGGAGACCATGAGCCTGGCTGTCACTGCGGCGGAAACGGGCCTCCTCATCTTCGCCACCCTGCATACGAATGGCGCAGCGGCAACGGTCGACCGGGTCATCAATGTCTTCCCTGCCAGCGAGCAACCGCGCATTCGCACGATGCTGTCCACGTCCCTGCGCAGCGTCATCTCGCAGCAGCTCATACGCCGTGCGGACGGCCATGGGCAGGTTGTGGCCAGCGAGGTACTGATGAATAACCCTGCTATTGCCAACCTCATCCGCGAAGGCAAAACGCACCAGATCGCCGGCGTGCTCGAACGCAGTGCCCTCCTCGGCATGCAGAGCCTGGACAATGCCTTGCGGAGCTTGCTCGACGCGCAACTCATCACCCCGCAGGAAGCCTATCAACGTGCGGTGCAAAAGCAGGCGTTTGCCTCCTTGCAGGATCACGAGGCCTCAGCGTAATCTACCATTCATCCTAGGCTTGAAAATCGCGTGTAAAATGCCTATCCTCTCCTCATGGTCTTGGCATAAGTGAGGTGTAAACGTGGTGAGAACCGTAGTGATTCGGGAAACTGGGGAACTGGTGATGCCGCGCGAGGCCTTGGAGGACAGCCACATTACCGCAGGAACAGAGCTGGTCGTTATGGCGCGTGCGGGGCAAATCCTGCTGCTTGACCGTGAGCAAATGCGCCGTCGGCTAGAGGAGATCGGCCAGCAGATGCGGGAAGGGCTACGCACCTCTATGAAGCGTGCGAGCAAAGACGCTGTTTTTGCTGGCCTGAGTCTGGACGAATACCTCGCGCTCTCTGAGGAAGAGGATAAGGCCCTCTGGGATCGTCTGTTCAAGGAAGCCGAGCAGGAGATGAAGATCCGTGAACAGGATATCCCTGCCGGCTTCGTACCTGCTCGACAAAAACATCGTGAGGGAAGCCCTCCGCGGTCTGGTGCGTGAGACACTGGGGAGATCTCTGCCTCCTCGACAAGACACCTCGCTGACTGTAGTACGCACGCTCATTGCCTATGAGGGCTTGCTCTACATCACACCAGAACTATGGCATCTCCTTGAGCGACCGGCGAATCTCCCTATTGCCAGTCCCTTCCTTCCGTATTTTCGCATGTTGCAGCCTGGTCGATACTTGAAGCGGTGGCGTCGTCGTTTGACCGAGGAAAGCTTTTCTTATGAAGACGCGTTAATCCTCAGCTATGCCTCGTTTGGGTTTGATACGCTTGAGGAGACCTTTGGCGCCGAGGTCGTGTTGACCAATGACATGCGCATGCAAGCAAACTATGCACAAGGTTTTCCTCGGATCGAGAAACGCTTTGTGCGCATGATTCATCAACTGAAGGCTCCCTATCGGCAGGCAACCCTGCCGGAGGTTATGAGTGCGGAAGAGCTATGGGTACAACTGACACTTTGACATTGGATAGGTCGG
>JBMDXC010000302.1:0-2549 GCA_048594805.1 Candidatus Entotheonellaceae bacterium
AACTCAAATACACTGTTTTCAAGTGCATGTACGATTGACTCTTTGCTGGTTGCCATGGTCTCCCTCCTTTGTAAACCAGGCTGCCCCATCCAGGACAACGAGTGAGGGATAGGTTGCTGGCTGCTGCTCGGGTCATGACACTTTTGAGGGTGACATTGAGGCCATAGAATCTATTTTCTACTACAAAAATCGTCTGCATTGGGGAAACCCTTGCCATCTATGGCGCTATCCGCTCTCTTGCCGCCGCTTTCTATGGGAGAGATACGCCGTGTGATTCCGCCGTTGGACTCCAGCCACAAAGGCGAGGACCTCGGGAATCGTCTCTATGCGCAAGGGCAAGACGACGTCCAATAATCTCCGCAGCTGCGACACCGTCAGCGCGGGCGCTTTTTTCCCCCAAGCGCACCTTCAGGTGCCACAGAAAGACAGGCGCCAGCATCGTCGTCAGCATATGGTGGTGCCAGCCAGGGTATTTGCGTACTTCATAGTGCGCCATCCCCAACTCCGTTTTCGCTTCTTCGAAGCATTGTTCAATAGCCCACCGCACACTGCTGAGCCAGACGAAGATCCGGAGGGGCGTACTCGCCGGGGCATTGCTGATATAGTACGCACAGGCCTTTTCCACTCCCGTGGTACGCTTGATCACCAGCCACACTGTCCGCTCTGGCAGGCCGTCCTTACAGAGCGTCACACGTTGGCGGGCAAACTCATAGATGATCGGTCCTTTGGTCCCCTCTGAGACTTGCCGCCGATACCAGCTCGAGGCCGGTAGGCTTGCCGCCAAGGTCCCCACGGAGCATGCGGCTTGGACGGGTGCCGCCACGACCCGCTTCGAACGCACTTCTCCCTTATATCCTCCGTTGCGGAAAGGTCATTCTCGCTTCTGAATCTGATTGAGGTGCTCTGACAGCCACGCATGCAGATGCTCTTGTACAGTTGGGGGCAATTGCAAGACCAGTTGGACAAAGCGTAAGGTCTCAAAGATTTCAAAGTAACCCCCAGCGTACACGATGATATGCGTGCGTTGGGTACGCAGCTGCTCAAAGGCGATCGCCTGGCGTGTCTTGTCGGCAAATCGTGCCCCAGCCTGCGTGTTGGCAAACAGATGATACAGACTGTAGCTCAGGACCACTGTCAGCACATAAAAGACAATCTCACTATAGCGGGTTGAACTGAGCTTCTTGAGCTGCCAGCCGCCGCTTTTCATCTGCTCGTAGTCCTGCTCGATCTCGGGACGTTCTTCGTAGTGGCGTACAATCCAAGGCGCGTTCAGCTCCAGATCAGTTGTCACCAAAACGATATGATCCGTACGCTTTTTCTTCTTATTCCAGAAGCGAATCACACAGGCGTTCAAGGGCACGTGACACTCTGGCCACATATGTTCCACGCCGTGTACCCAGGCAATACGCTGCGCAGCCCGGGAGGGATGGGCTTCCCAGTTCTCTGCCATCTCGGCCAGTTGCATGGCCTCCTGCGTCGCCAGCATGTTAGCTTTGAGCGGGGAAATGACATCGACCTGCCGTGTGCGTTGCAATGCCGAGAGCGTTGCCCCGTCGAGAAAACCACGCTCTTCGAGCAGCAGATCGCCCGGGCGCAACACCGGAGCCTGCGCCAGCAAGGGACGGCCCAAGGCCACATCGTGTATCTGGATCGCTGAGAGGGCCACCTGCGTCAGCAGACCGGCGCTGTCGAGCAGCGTGCGCAACGTGGCCAGCTTGTAGCCGCGCGCATACCTCCCGTCATCGTTTTTGACCACCCCGCTGCATTCATACGTCCCAGTCTCTACAGGCACCGCGACCTGCGTCGTATCGAGAATGTGAATCCGTCTGCCCCGCCCCAAGCGGGCGTACTGCAACAGCGAGACGCCAACCTGCTGGTTGTACCAGTTCACCAATTGCGCCGCGACCTGCTGGGCTCGTGCCTCGGCTTCCGCTTCATCCACGGCCTGCGTGACGGCCCGGCGCGAAGCGCGCTCACGCACTTTGACCGTCACGCTGGGCTCCGGAAGGGGCAGAGGCATCGGCTGGCGCACGTCCGCTTGCTGTTCCATCTGGACCAAGAGCTTGCGTACCCCATCACCGCTCAAGAGTTTGTCATCCGAGGTGCCGCGCAGTGATAAGCCCTGCGCCGGGCCGATCACCTCCACACTGTAACCCAAGGCCCCCAACACCCGCGCCGAGCGCAGCACATAGCCCGCTTTCCGCATGGAGTACAGCCCAGCAAAACGGGCTGCCAGATGGGCCGGCAAGATCACCTCCATACCAATCTCGGGCGCACTGCGAGGATCAGGAAACGTCTCCGCCCATGTCTTGAACAGCCCGCTTTCGATCGCGAACAGGAGGAATGCATCGGTCAATTCTTCACTGGCCGTCTCCAGGTGAGCGATCTCGCCCAACTCGATGGCCTGGCGCACCGCCTCACCATCACGAGCCCATAATTTGATGCTATCCATGACGCCGCCTCCTTGAGCGTGTAGGATAGCATGGTTTCTATACGGCCTGGTGCTGAGACACTATAGAGTCCCTTTGTCAACCTTTCCGCAACGGAGG
>JBMDXC010000303.1:0-4144 GCA_048594805.1 Candidatus Entotheonellaceae bacterium
AGAAGTGTTTCTAGGACGTGGAACTGGGAGTTCCACTGTTCTTCGCACCCAGTACGCGAGAACATTGATCCTCAATAGGTGTTTGGTGCGGCCCAGGCTGTGACCAGCAACCGAAATGAAGTCAGCTACAGACACTTGGCAAAGATGGTTCACCAAACGTTACTCGGACGGCTACCCCGCCCCTGCGATGCAGCAGTCTGTCCTCTTGACAATGGAGACCTCTCTCTCCTGAAAATCAGGGGTCTCCTGAAAATCAGGGGTTATGCAGTCATAGCTGTAGGCTGCAGACTCACATCGTAGCCCAATTTCTGTAAGCGTTGCACCAGACGACGGGTCACTGCCTGTTTATCCCGTTCATCGAAGTAATTGCCGCCTAGCTCCCGGTACTCTTCGCGGCGCGTCAATACGTAGTAAACGATTCCTAAAAGCGAGTGCCCCACCGCTACCACGGCCTTCTTCTTGCCCCGGCGCGCCGCCAGCCGATGATACTGCGCCGCCAGATACCCCTGTTTGCAGCGGGCGGCGGCATGGGCGGCCTCGATCAGCGTTTTGCGCAGCCACGGACTGCCGTGCCGGGTCTGGCCACTCTTGCGCTTGCCCCCGCTTTCGTTGTTCCCTGGACACATCCCTGCCCAACTTGCCAGATGCCGAGCGCTGGCAAACCGGCTCATGTCCGCGCCCACCTCCGCCAGCAGATCCTCTGCCACCCGGCGGTTGACCCCCGGAATCGTATCCAGGCGCGCCAGCTCTGCCTCAAAAGGGTGCATGCGTTCAGCGACCTCCTGGCTCACCCGTGTGATGGCTTCATCCAAATAGTCCACGTGTTCGAGCAACTCTGCCATGAGGAACGCCTGGTGGGGTTGGATGCGTCCTCGCAAGGCCTGCTCTAACTGCGCCCGATTGTCACGCAGGCGGCCTTTGGCCAACTCCGCCAGTTGCTCCGGATCCGTAACCCCTTCGAGCAGAGCGTGCAGAATGCGCCGCCCCGAGACCCCCACGATGTCGGTGGCCACCGCCGCCAGCTTGATGTTGGTACCCTCCAGCACTTTGTGTAACCGCCCCACCTGTCGCGCACGTTCCGCTCCCAGCGTGGCCCGGTAGCGGGTCAGCTCCCGCACCGCCCGCTGCGCAGCCGACGGAATGAAGCTCCCGCGCAGCAAGCCGTGTTGCAGCAGGTCGGCAATCCATTCGGCATCCAAGACATCGGTCTTGCGCCCCGGCCCCGCTTTGATGTGTTGGGCATTGACCACTAACACCTCAAACTGGCCTTCCAGCAGGTTGAAGATCGGCTGCCAGTACACGCCCGTCGATTCCATCGCCACATGCGTGCACCCCGCCTGCTGTAACCAATCGGCCATCGCCAAAATCTCTACGGTCATGGTACTGAAGGTGCGCGTCTGCTTCTGTCGGCCCCCTTTGCCATCGGGGACCACCAAGCACGCCACGACAGTCCTCTTATGCACGTCTAGCCCGCAACACCGCTCATACTCAATGCGCATGACGATACCTCCTTCTGCGTATCGGCCAACAGATAGGTGCTCGTCTGTCAAAGAGTCTCTCCTTCGTGCTTCCCTCGCGAGAGCGACAGTCCGTGGTACCTCGGAGCACCCGGGTCACACTGCTCTGCGGGCTCACGGCACCGAGCGAACCCCGACCTCCAGGTGTTGGCGCTCCGGTATCCATAGCATAAGATTTTCATTGGTCGTGGCGAAGCCGGGCGTCATGACCACTGCTCTGAAAATCGCCTGCTTAGGCGACCACTGCTCCCTCCTCAATCGTGACCTTCACGCCCAAGCCGACCAGCTGCTCTACTAAGCGGCGCCGCTGCCGCTCGACTTGCTGCTGATCCAGGGGGGCGGTGCCCAGTTCGGCATACGACACCCGACGCTTGAGCAGATGATAGCTGATCACTAACAAGCGGTGTGCAATAGCGCCCAACGCTTTCTGCTTGGGCATGCGTTTCACTAAGCGTTGATACTTGGCTTGCAAGAACGTGCCCTTGGCATGCGTCGCAGCCCACGCCGCTTCCACCAAGATCGTGCGTATAGATTTATTGCCCTTGGACGGCTGCCCACTTTTGCGCTTGCCCGCCGACTCGTGAGTGCCTGGACATACCCCCGCCCAACTCGCCAAGGGTTTGGCGGAGGGAAAGCGACGCATATCCACCCCAATTTCGGCCACGATCGTCTGCGCGCTCCATGGGCCGACGCCCGGAATACTTTCGAGCAACTTCACCGCCTCGGGCACGAACGGGTCCGGGCAGGTCGCCGCTTCTTCGCCAATACGCGTTTCGACGCGTCCTTGCGCGGCTTCCAATTCCTCCACGCGGGCGAGCAATTCGGTGAGGACCCAGCGCTGCACTGTGGTTAAACAGCCTGTCAACGCCCGCCGCAACTCCACCTTTTTGCTCTTTAACTTCCCTTGCGCTAGCTCCGCCAGGGTTGCGGCGTTGGTTTCGCCTGCCGCCAGCGCGTGCAGCATCAGCCGGCCACTGCGGCCTAACACTTCACTCGCGACTTGGCCCAGCTTGATATTGGCGCTCTCGATGAGCTGCGTAATCCGATTGGCTACCGCTGTGTGCTCAGTCACCAACGTCTGCCGGTAGCGACCCAGCTCCCGGAGTTCCCGAATCTCGGGCGGCGGAATAAAACTCGCCTTCAACAAGCCCTGCCGTAACAAGTCCGCGAGCCATTCGCAGTCCCGCACGTCGGTCTTGCGGCCCGGCACCGCTTTGATGTGGCGCGCATTGACCAAGATGACTGTCAGCAGCCCTTCCAGCATGTTGAACACGGGCTTCCAATACACGCCCGTGCTCTCGATCGCCACATGCGTGCACCCCACACTGCTCAGCCAGTCTCCCAGCTGTAACAACTCATCCGTCATCGTCGCAAAGGTACGAACCTCTTTGCGCCCTTTGGTCACTAGACAGGCCACCACCGTCTTGGCATGGACATCGAGTCCACAACAACACCCATACACGACTTCCATCGCCAGCTCCTTTCGGTCCTGGCGGGAGAACCGTATCTGTCTCAAAGACTCTGCTCTGCGTGCTCACCACAGGGGTGGCAACAGGAAAGGGTGCCGGAACACGGTTCTCGGGTCCGGCTGACAGCCGGGCTCTAAGCACCAAGGCCTCTCGACCTCTGTCACACCAGAACCGGGCATAGAGTAGCGCTCGGCGGTCTTTTTTTCATCGGAGAGGGTGAGGCGTGACCTCATCACCGGCTGACAGGGGTTAGCTCTCTCCGCGATATGTGTCGATATCTATGGTTGCTCCTACTTTGTGGAGAAAGTCGATGACATCTAAGTCGAAACCAATTGCAGGAGTTGAGATAGAATCGTCTGGTGTCACGGTAAGCACTACCTCTAAAACAGCGTCGAGTGCGTACCGCTCTTTCACTCTGCGGATATTCTCTGCATACGAAGCAAGCGCCGAAACCACGGACGAAGCCATCTGGTACACATCGATAATTTCGTGTTTGATCTTTCCGGTTGAGTAGATCCAGGATGACTGCTTGGGAATCGGAACACCCTTGTGTTTAATTCGTGTGGGCTCGATTCCTATTTCTTCCGAGATTGAGCCCGGGTCAAATCCATCACCGAACAGGCAGAAATACACTTCACCTTCGTTTAGCATTCGTCTTCTCAAGAGAGCTATCGCCACTCGGATCTAGCAGATGCCCAACGTGGCCGCGATGCGGTGGCGCCGACAGTTAGGGTGGTGTTCGTCTCGGTCTAGTTTCCTCACTTCATGTTGCCTCTCATTCTCTCCCTGTTGTTTCGGCTTTCACTTCATGTTCTCATCCTCCGCAGTTGTGTGGGGCTCAGGGGAGCGGTTGTTGTTGTCAGGGGGTTCCCCGGCGGGATTTTGTCTTCCTCCTCTATACGGCTTTCTTTCTATGAATTCCCTTCTGTTGCCGACTTGGCCTTCCCCTCCGGTGCTCTCTTCATGATTCGGCCTTTTTCGTGTCTCTGACTTTCGCTTTTCGAAACAGTTCTACCTAAATTCCGTTTCAATGATAAAAAAATGCCCTTCGTTTGAATCGGTATGGCAAAGGGAAAAGGCGAGCAAAAAAAATCGCCGCAAGATTTTTGCGACGATCTATCTATTACGCCAAAATGAGTGAAAAAAGGCAAATGAATT
>JBMDXC010000304.1:0-14833 GCA_048594805.1 Candidatus Entotheonellaceae bacterium
ACAGCTGCTGTGGGGGAACCCAGCGTTTGCCGTGGGGGCTGTAGTCGCTGGCGCATTCGCCGTGGCGGGATGGTCGTTGGAGATCTCGGAGTGGGGGCAGCGCTTGGAAGGTTTCCCTCTGTATATCTATCACGAAGAAGGCATGGCGATGACAAAACCCTGCGCCGAGGTACTCCTGAGCGAGCGAGTCGTCACAGCGCTCGAGGAGGCTGGCTTGGTGCCACTGGTCTCTTACCGCGACACCGACACGATAGCTTTGCCATACCTACAGTCGCTCGGAGAACCTCGCTCACTCTTGCAATGGCGCTGAGAGGGTACCCATCAGCCGCAGGGGCAAGGGGACAGAGACCGCCCGGCAGGCTGGTCTCAAGGCAGCAGTGTGGAACGCTCTCCATATCCTCACTCCCGTGGCTCTGGCGCATCGACGAACCGAACACACGTCTCATATGGTCGCCCAGGTGTCGTGACGAGGGAGGGGGCCTCGGAAATTGTGTTTTGGCCCGGTAATGCGGGCCACTTTGTCACCATTACCGACTTTTGTGACTTTCATGACAATTCATCCAGATAGGGAGCTGGAAACCGCTGCTGGACATGAGTATGTGCTCTATTATAACTGGGGTCCTGCCATTGCCGCAGGGTTCAACAAGGTCAGAGGACACTCGGGGCAGGCACTACGAGTTTTCGAGTGTGTAATTGTCTTCAAATACCTCTTTCCACGTCAGGGAGAGTGGGGGGATATCGAGATTCGTTTCGCCTTCAGCCTCACGACGGGCGACTTCGGTGAGATCATCCCAGTCCTCTTCTATAACGGACCGATTGAGACTGGATACGTGCCGCTGCAGGCGTAT
This sequence comes from Candidatus Entotheonellaceae bacterium, assembly GCA_048594805.1. Classification (GTDB taxonomy): domain Bacteria; phylum Tectomicrobia; class Entotheonellia; order Entotheonellales; family Entotheonellaceae; genus SXND01. The sequence continues at coordinate 849 of JBMDXC010000304.1, forward strand.
AATGGCGGTGCGGACATTCAAGATGGTATTGCGCCAACTGCGTGAGCGGCGTTCCGGCTGCACCTTCCATTTGATAACATGCGTCATGAGGCGCGTAAGGTGATTATCCAGGGCCCGACGGTCTGAGCGGCTCAAGGCGTCTATCAACTCCTCCAGACCAATCATGGCGTTTTCCATGTTGCCCTCCCGTAAGACATCACGAACAGCAATGGCCACGTGGTAAGGCGAGGTGGTTGCCAGTCCCTGCCAATCTACAGTCTGCATGGTTCTCAACTTTCCTCCAGCCATGCGGCGGCTGGTGCGATGTGTTCTTCTTCAAGACAAGAGTAGTTTATCAGATGTCAACCAGAGATCTACGTGGCTGTTTGCATGACCTGGCACAGCACACTACCAGGCTCCACGGAGAATTCAATGCATCACTCAAGTTTGACGGGGAAGGCCGCAATAATCAATGCTCAGCTAAGGGCGTGAGGACGATGGAGCTTTGACCACGGACGATGTATTGTGCCGCTTTTCTGCTGCTTGGTCTGCTGCGTTTCCAGGTGATACGAGGGCTATCCCTGCGCTCCAATCCATGGCAGAGTTCGATGTCCCATACCAGGCAGTGCAAAAGGGTACTGCGATGCATGACCTGACCAACCGCCCATGGGTGACAAAGGGCGTTAGCTCAAAGTACAGAATACACCCGCTACCTACTCGGTAAACCCATGCACCAAGCATGCTCCATGACGTCTTGCGGGATAGTGTCCAGCGCCAAGTCAGTTGTATGTGCAGAGCCCGGGCCAGAATGTGCCAGGGAATCAGGGAGACACCGCCACGCTATGGTGGTGTCGTTGTTTGCTCCTGAGATGATGGCGGCAGTTGTGGAGCAACACGTGTACAGGCGCCAGGCGCATCACAGGTTGATGTGGAATGCCCTCGATATTGGCTGCTCGTAGGACGTCCCACATATCGCCTGAAAAATGGTCTAATTGGTGCCATACCCCTTGCACCTGGGGCCTGAATGCTTACGACGGAATTTGGCAACTAGGCGTGCCGATCCATTCTTTCGCCTTGCGTTGACTTTCGCGTGCGGTGGGATCGACAAAATTAGTGTCATTTTTAGGAAAGCGGCAGTGGTCTCTCTGCTGTTCCCAGACCAGCAACGAATTTTTTGCCTCCTCACACGAGAGAGGGGACGTGAACTTCAATTCCGTTCTCCCCTGAATTTGCCCAGTCTCTGTGTCCTCACAATAAATGCGCCGAATCAGCGTATAGCCATCGGCAGACGGGGCAGGCGATAGACTGGCCATGGGATTGGTCTGTCCTGCCTCCTCGCGAGGCGTCTTCTCTGATGAGACGTTAGGTGGGACCGTTCGTTCGGTGGGCAGTTGGGGAAGAGCACTAGCGGAGGACGACGGAGGGAGTTCCTCCGCTCTCGGCGGCGTCGCTGGTCCCGGCAGCGGCGCGGAGGGCACATTAGACGCAGTGGCACTCTGCTGCTGTAACTGCTGCAGACGTAGGCGGGCGGCAGGGGCAAAGCGACTCTCCGGATAGGCCTGGAGGAAGGCCCGCACATCCTCCGGATGCGACGACCGCTCACTCATACTCCACAACACCGTCTCCGGATCAGAGATGGATGAGGAATAGGGAGGTACCCCAGCAGGCACCACGTCGGCCTGCGCTGGGACGAACGCAAAATCGCCCAGCAGGGAGGAGGATTCCCATGGTGTCTGCTGCCCCTCGGTCTCCGTAACGACCCCATAGCGCACCTGCTTGAAGACCTGTTCTATACTTAGACCCGGGACTGGCATGGCCTGCAGGAGATGTTTGGTATAGACGCCGTTCTCCCCAGTACCGTCCGCCGCCATACCCCCAGGCGACGTCGCATAGGCGATCAGCATCCCGCGCGGCGACGTGGGCGGCACCGCCAGCCCCCCCTGGCTGGAGCGAAAACTCCGCGAGAAGGGCATATTGCGACAGGCATCCAGAATGAGGATATTTAGCCCATTATTCGCATCCTCCATCGCCCCTATGACCCGGCCCATGGGCAGCGCTTGATAGCGCACGTCCGCTTGACGGTCAATCCGGGCTTTGACAGGAATGAGATAGTTCTCCCCATCCGCTTGGACTCCATGCCCCGCAAAATAAAACAGACCCATCCCGCCCTGCCGCAGCCGCAGATTGAACGCATTCACGGCCTCTTCCATATCCTGCAGCGGCGCATTCCGCAAGAGGGTGACCTCAAAGTTCAGACGGCGTAGCATCACCGCGATATCCGTAGCGTCCCTGACCGCATTCTGTAACGGACCCGCGTCATATGCCGCATTGCCAATGACCAGGGCCGTGCGGCGTGACATAGGTGGGGCGGTGCCCGCCTCGACGGGGCGACTGGGCCTGAACGCGGGGAGCTGAGCCTTGGAGGGCGTAGTAGAGGGTGCCGGAGGGGCTGTAGAGGACGGAGTGGCGGGCGGTGCAGCAACCACGGGAGATGAGGTAGCGGGCGGTGTAGTAATCACTGGGGACGGGGTAGCGGGCGGTGTGGTAACTACTGGGGACGGGGCGGCGGGCGGTGTGGCAGCTACGGGGGCAGATCGGGAGGGCGGCTGTTCCTGCCCTGGAGGCGGTTGCTCCTGCCCGGTGTAGAATCTGTGTATCCACCCCTCCCGTCCATCAGGGAGCTGGATCTTGTACCAATCCTGCTCCTGTGCCACAACTACGTAGCTTCCTCCAGATGGCACCTGGGCTATCACCCCGTATGTCAACCCTGGTCCGGATCGCAAGTCGATCAGGGCTAGAACAGAGGGAGGGTGTGCCACCATTGCCAGGGTCACCAGAGCCACAATACCAAGTAGAGTTCGTAACGAGGCCATAATATGCTCCCAAAACTATGCCCGACAGTAATGATTGCCGTAAGCACCGCTCCCGGACCAGTTGACGCCATGTGCGCCGCAGGTATGGTGCAGGGTAGGGCCAGACGTCACCCCTCTGGCAGCTATGGTCCTACTACTATCTGACACCAGTACGCCCCCATATTCCGCTGCGTTACCCAGGGGCCTTGCCTCGGGAGCCTATGCCGTTAAGGGCCTGGAGAAGTTACACTGCGTGGCCTCAGTTTCCAGCAAAGGACGTCTCACCAGATACGGGCTTCTCCCATCGCCTCGGCCCCAGAACTCCGCCCCAGCCCTGGCTTAGGGCTGAGGCAGGGCCACTTCAATCCGTCGGTTCTGCCGCCTGCCACTCTCCGTCTCATTCGAGGCTCGGGGCTGACTTTCGCCATAGCCCTTGGCGATCAAGCGCTCGTCCGGCAAGGCAAAATGCTGCTCCAGGTAGCGCTTCACACTCCGTGCCCGCCTCTCCGAGAGGGCCTGATTAAACTGGTCAGCGCCAATACTATCCGTATGCCCGGCGATCTCGACCGTGGAGGGCAGCCGCGTGAGCGCCTCTCCGAATTTGTTTAACTCAGCGTAATATTTGGGGGCAATCCGATCCGAATTGGTGGCAAAGTAGACGTTCACGGCGACCGCCGTCTTGGGCAGCGGTGTCTTTGGGATCGCCGCCGCCGGCACAGCCGTCGTGGGGATCCCTCGATATTGTACCGTTGGCGACTCTGGAGTCTGCCCCGGCGGCGGCTGTAGCGCTCGCACAATGTCCTCCACATCACACGCACGCTCGCGGCAATCAATAAATGTATCCTCTTGGGCTGCCAGTATCCAGGGGAACACCAAAGCCAACAGTATCCCCCCAATTGCCAGCGCTACTGTGGTCTGATTACGCTGCCTCATCTTTCCTCCCTTCAGGCTCTCTTGCCCCCGTGGTCCCTCTCTGCCTCGTGGTTCCTCTCCTCGCGAGAGCTTTGCTAGGTATCATACAAGACCAGCAACTGCATTTCTGTCTTGTCTGGTGGGAGTTGACATACAATGGCGATATTTTGGCGCTGCTCAATACCACGCCAGCGCGGCCCATGATTATCGATCTCAAAGTAGTTGCAATGGGTACGGCGCGGCAACTCTTCCGGGGGCGCCTCGAGATAGCGCACGTCCAAGCCAGGCAGGGCACGCTGCCGTAATACCTCCATTTCCTCCCGCGAGCAGACTTTCCCTGTATCGGTGAGCAGGCGCTCAACCTCGCGCGGGGGCACGTCGACTTTAATCGATAAGTAATAATGGTTCTTACCGTCAAAAAAGCTCTTGTCGAGGCTAGCTGCGAAGTATGCACCATCGAACACGAGGGGCACCACATACTCTGGTCCCTTCGTGAACTCGCTTAGCAGCTCCTTCGCGACACGTATCGCGGCGTCAAAGCACTCCCAGAGCTGATCATGGCGGTACGCTGGTAGGGGCCCCCCCAGCACCGCAACCGTTTCGGAAAAGGTCGAGAACTCTCCGATCATCTGCCGTAACAGGGCATACATGGTGCAGGGATGGGTCTCTTCCACTTCCAGGTAGTGATGGAACAGGGGGATATACCGATTGACCATCTGCATCATGAGCAAATAGACCGTATCCCGTGAGCCCATCTCAATCGTGTGGACACGCCGCTGGTGCTTATACTCCGTCAGATCACGGCCTTTCGCGGTCAACAGCTCGCGGATCTCCCTGAGGAGCCCAGCCAGCACGGGCGAGGCAAAGATAGAGAGGCAGGGCGGAATGTAGCGTTTTGAGAGCATCGCCCCCCGGCCTTCCGTGGCCCCTAGGAGTTCGGCAATCTTGATCAGTTCGTAATCGTGTGTCTGCACGGCCGCATCAGAGTCGAACAACAACCGGAGTTCATAGAGAAGGTAGTGCACGGCGCGAGGCTGGCCCTCCGCGGCCAGGAGGTCCGGCACTTCCACTTCCTGCAAGCGGAACCGCCGCACTCCCTCGCCCCTCGGGGCATGCCCCTCCGGCTCCGAGAGATTCAGCTCTTCCCATTGCAGCCGTTTGAGCCCGAGATACACCCCCAAGGGCCTGCCGCCGGTATCCAGTACATCTTCAAAAGAACGCGGTCGGAGTGTCGCATTGCTGAGGCCGTTGTCCCCATGGAAACACACCAGCGTCCCGTCCCACGTCACCAATTCACACCGCTCGATGTCACACACAAAGTTCTGCAGCGCGGCCTCACGGATCACCAGCGACTTGATGCCCCACGCAAACGGGGCCAGCCAGTGCACATAGCGGCGCAAGCGCGCTTCGTGATAGCAGTCCTGCTGCTGAAAATGCTGCGGCTGCAGGAACATGCCCTGCCCCCAGAAAATCGGGCGAAGTGGCTCCATGGCACCCCCTATACAGTGGACAGCTCTCTAAACACCAGCGAGAGACTGAGAACTGCTCCACAACACTTTTACAATGTGCTAACCATCATAGCACAAGTTATTGTAGTTGCAAGCGCAAAGATTCTTAGTAAGGCACTGCTAGAAGTAACGGCTTTAGTCTATTAAAGGCTGATCCCGGTAACTGCAAGATATACTATTACATGACCATCCACTTCAACCCTTACTACGTCTAGAGATTAAACGCAGATCTGCGCCCTTCCTGTATGGCATGCAACAATGTGATACCATAAGGACTATATGACGTCTATGATTTGGTGCTACACCATACTTTTGCTGTTGTGGCGGAGGCAAGATCCGGGTATGGAATAAACTCGCTTCAAAGCGATCTACAAACTTCTACTTTCCGGTAACAGGAAATGTCATGCGGCAAGTGGCAGGTCATAGCGCATGCGTATGCTTTTTTTTATCTACGATGCACGCCTACGCGTGTGGGCAATTGCGCGGTAGGCGGCTGTTTTTTACGCAGGCACTCGGGAAGCCCTGTGCGTCTTCGACATGTATGGAGCGAGCATCCGGCGCGGCCGATATGCCCTCGCTAAGGCAGATGCTTGCTCGTGGCGTCGCCTTCTCTCAGAGTTGCCCCTCGTTTGGTATTGTGTGGGAAAACTTGTCTTCCCCAATATAATTTGCGGCGAAGCGTAACTACCTTTTGCATACAGCTTAGGAATATGATAGTAATACCTCGTGTAAAAGCTAAAATAGGCTCTAGAAATGGGCATCGATGGATGACTCAGCACAGAGCGAGAATGGCCACATCATTGGACTTGCTCCATATGGCAGAGCTAAGTGATACATCCAAAGTCTTGACGTTTGAGCAACTGGTAGAACTCCGTGAAAAGACCGAGGTGATTTCGCAGTTCCTGCATAAGCGGCTCAAGGCCTATTTGGAGACACTGCGGCCACTCCTCGCCCCCGGGCGCCTACTCGGCAAATATGTCGGAGTCAAGGAAGATGTGCTCGGGGCAGATAAGGCCTTAGCCCAGTTAGGCGAGATCTACCGGGGAGTGTGTGGGAAGCCATTTGCACTGTCTGCAGAACTGGACGAAGGTCCACTGAAGTTATTGGACAACCGGCTCGAATTGTACCCTTGGGAGTACACATACCAAGCCAAAAACGAGCGCGAAACGAAAGCGGTCACTATCACCTCACCAGTACGCTGGATCCTCACCTACAGTGCTGGCTATACGCTCTCGCAAGTGCTGCAAGCCGTGATTGGCAAAGAGCAGCGCCAAACAGACGCGCTGCGCCAGTTCGTGGTGAACGCCCTAGTGATGCATCTGGTCCTCGCTAAGTATCCGGGAATCGTGCAACTACTCACAGACCTGCGCTACCAGGTGAGCATCGACAAATCATCCAGTCTGGGTGAACTGCCCCTCATAACCCTGAGCGCGTGCCTCCCCTCGTTTCGTCCATCGGACGAGCTCCTCCTGACGACGATACGGTTTTCAGGTGTACCAGTGTTCATCGAACTCATTGATGTGGCTATGTTGGACACTCTACACGACCCCCTCAAGCAACACCTCGAGAAGTTATGCCATTAGCGTACTGTCGGTCCCTAGGTGCAAGACTGCTGTTCTGTGTCATCCTTGCCTTACCTCCTCTTGTCGTCGTCCTGTCATTTTTACTCCTTATAGGGCTAGGAGCCTGTGGAAAAGCGCCTCCCCCATCTCTAATGTCAGTGGTCAGGCAAGGCACTACCGAGGCAGTGCAGAAGGCGCTGAAAAAAGGCGCCGATATCAATGCACCTGACACCAAGGGGTTGACGCCTCTTATGATCGCAGCCGACAAGGGCAGCACCTCCATCGTGCAGCTGTTGTTGGACAAGGGTGCTGATGCCAATGCAAAAGAGCCGAGGCAGGGCAAGACGGCTCTCATGCTTGCCGCGGCCAATGGCCATACAGCCACAGTACAAGCTCTGCTCGCCAAGGGGGCAGACACCAGTGAGAAGGACAGCAAGGGGCTTACGGCCCTCATGGTGGCGACAGAGCGAGGTCATGTGGCAGTGGTGCAAGCCCTGCTGGAGAAGGGGGCAGACGCCAGTGAGAAGGACAGCAAGGGGCTTACGGCCCTCATGGTGGCGGCAGAGCGAGGTCATGTGGCAGTGGTGCAAGCCTTGCTGGAGAAGGGTACGGATACTGATGAGAAAGAACTCAATGGGAAGACCGCGTTGATGCTGGCTGCGGAAAAAGGCCATACTGCTGTTGTCCAGACGCTACTGAATCAAAGGGCAGATGCCAATGCAAAGGAGAGCAAACAAGGGAAAACCGCTCTGATGCTCGCCATGGCCAATGGCCATACTGCGGTCGTACAAGCGCTGCTGAACAAAGGGGCGAACGTGAACGAGGAGGATACCAAAGGTTGGACAGCGCTCATGTTGGCAGCGGACCAGGGGAGTATCTCCATGGTCCAAACCTTGTTAGACAGGCGGGCAGACGTACATATCAAAGAACCCAAGCAGGGCCTTACAGCACTCTTTCTGGCGGCCAACAATGGCCACACCGCCATTGTCCAAGCGCTGTTGGACAATGGCGCCCGCGTCACTGAGAAAAACAACACTGGGGCCACAGTGCTGATGGTTGCAGTCGAGAGGGGGCAGACGGCGATAGTCAGCGTCCTGCTCGATAATGGTGCTGACGTCCATATGCGAGACGAGCGTGGGACACCGCTCGTAATGCTGGCAGCTGAGAGGGGCCATGCCGACACGGTGCGTGCCCTATTGGATAAAGGTGCCGATGTGTATGCCAAGGATAAGAGGGGCACAACCGTCTTGATGCGGGCCGTCGAAAGAGGGCACACCGACGTCGTGAAGGTATTGCTGGACCGTGGTGCAGACCTCCGCGAGCAAGACCAAACCGGTTTTACTGTTTTGATGATGGCGGCAGTGAATGGTCATGCTGCCACTGTCCAGGCCCTGCTCGACCATGGTGCTGAGATCAACGCGCAACATAACAGTGGCTGGACTGCCCTCATGATGGCAGCGAATAAAGGCCATACAGCCGTCGTGCGCACCTTGCTGGCTCGCGGTGCCGACTTCCGCCACAAGGACGGCAATGATATCACAGCTCTAACGATTGCCACGCAGGCGGGCTACGCCGAAGTTGCCCAACTCCTCAGACAGGCCGGTGCAACAGAATAAGGCATAGTGCATGACACTGTACTACAGTCTGCATGCTAAGTGACGAGGCCACACCTATAAAGGTGTGGGTGAATGCCATCCTTACAGGGAGTTTGAGGGCATGCAGCCCTCAAGATAAATGCAAACTTCCTTAGCAAGTGCCACGGGCGTGAGCCCGTGGGTATCTACACCGGGCGGATCGTGCCGCTGGCACCGCGCCAGAACATCTGGCCGCCCTGGCCTGCCAGGATGTCGAAGGGCCTGGGCATCTTGCCTCGGGCGTGGCAGGCCCGGAACACCTGGAGGACGGCGAGCCCCAGGCTCCAGTCCAGGGCGTTCTCGAAGACGTGTAGGGCGAAGTTGCGGTGGGCGGTATCGCCGCCGTCCGTGGCCTCCAGCTCGGCGACGCTGGCGGGCTCGCTCAGGAGCTTCCAGGAGATGTCCCTGGCGGTCGCCTGGTGTGCCTTCGTCCAGGCCAGAAACAGTTTCGGGTCAATGTGCCAACTCCGCACGCGGAGTGGACGGCCAGTCGTTGGGTTCACAATGCGTTCATGTCGCATGGAAGCTCCTCCTACTCACTGGCACTGGCAGCGTAGGCCGTGCCGGGTGTTTCCTGCCCCAGCCACGCGGCGGGGACGTCTTGTCTGCGGTACCAGATGCCAGTCCGAAACCTGGTCAGACGGCGCCGGGGCGCCATCACTTCCGCGACCACCACCTCTGCCAGGGTCGCCCCATGTTTGCGCATAGTGTGCAGAATGGCCCACCGGGTCTGGCTCGCGGTATGCATCCAGGTGGCCAGGATTTTCGCGGCCGGGTCGGCACAGGCCACCCGTAGTCCCTGCTCCCGGATACTGCTCAGCCGGTCTCTGGTGGTGGTGTGGTACAGCTTCATCGTCGGTCCTCTCAGCTTCTCCTTCCGAGGTTCAATTTAGTCTATATGTATATTGCACAAAATGATCTATTGTGATGCGACTGAAATAAGTAGTTTTTTACTGTAATCAGTTATTTTTTTCAGAATTGAGGAGCAAGAGGAGTGGAGCAGGAGGGTAGCGCTCTAGGAGAGCCTCTCCTGCCAGTTACGATGTCGGTACAGTGGCTGTGGTCAATCAGGGGCAGTATGGCAGGCTGAGTTTTGAATACTTTGAACTAATATTCACTATGGGGGTCGTGTCAGGAGAAGGAAGGCAGATGGCAAAGCATGAACGACGAAGTCTCGAGGAGCACCGGAGACCAAATGCTCAGAAAACCGCAGCAGTCCGACGAGCATGCACTGCAGTTGTGACGCATTCGCTGCGCCGTACCGGGCTCTCCTCAGTCATCAATCCAATTTTCTATTGCGAGTCCAAAGACTGAGAAATGTCTGACATTCCGCGAGACTACCGTGGCGTTGAGCTGTATGGCAAATGCTGCAATGAGTAAATCTCTGTCCCCTGGCATGGTATTCTGCCTGATGGTCATGACCCACAGGCGAATGGCTTCATCCCAGATCAGTTTTGTTGCTTCATAATAGGACAGCGTGGCCCAGTAAGTCTTGATGAAATGAATACTCCCGTGATCCCGACGTTTTTCGAGACCACGTAGTAATTCATAATAAACGACAGGAATGATGCAGATTTCGTTGATGGGGTTCCGCTGGGCCAGCTTCTCTCGCAGACGCGTTCTCACCTTGGCATTTTTGCGGAGGAATTCGATCCATATGTTGGTATCAACGACATACCGCATTACAGTTCGAAGTCCTCATCGCCGAAATGCAGGGGATGTGTTTCGATCTCTGCCAAGAGATCGTCCCAGTAACCAGGCGGCTTGTCATCTGGCGTCGCATACCATTGCTCAAGCAAGGCGAGGGCCGCAGCGTTCCCCCCGTCTTGCTCGGTGCGGTGCTGCTCCGGGGTCAGGTGTAACGGCCGCCACTCCTCAGCAAAGAGCCAGGCAGCTTCTTGATGGCTCTTCCACGACAAGACAGCGGCCGTATCTTCCCCATACTGCTGTATCACACGGTGGATGGTCTGCATCTCCTGCGTCGTAAACAGGGTCATATCCGGCGCATGCAAGGACGTCACTTCCCGCATAAACTTCGTGCCGGTTATCTGCACGCGCTGCAGACTGATGAGTCGAGCCTTCCGGAGTTCTTTCAGCGCAAAGTCGCCCTGCATGGGCACCGGCCCGTAGGGATACTTGAGATACTCAGCGCCCGTGATGGGCTCCCCAGCCGTCCGCAAATGTGTGACATCTGTAAAGTACAGCAGCTTGAACAGTTTGGTCTTGCCAAGCGGCTTCACGGCTTCGTGGTGTGCAAAAAACACGATCAGCTGCATGAGCTTTCGGAGGTTGACTTTCATAACACCACCCCACTCCTGAGATTTTTATACTTCTAGTATACTGCTCGTATGTGCAGTGTCAAGGGCGGTTTGTTGCTGTGTGCTTGGAAGCCGTGCGCGACCATATCGGGCCATGGGAGACTTGATGCAATGCAGTTTTGCATAGCCTGCGTCACAACACAAGTACGAAATGCCTCCTGCGACACTCTCCGATCAGGAGCGTAGTGGCGACGATTGCATCGCAGGACATCTGACTGCTGACACGTGGGCCACGTCGGGCTCCCTGGTGCGTTTGGTAGGTGTCCTGAGCATAGCGCGTCGTCATGTCCATAATGGCAATATAGTGACGGAATGCTGCGCCTCTGGCAGGGCCATCAGGAGTTAGCGCCAGCACTCTGGGGGACGGAGCAGTTTGTACTCGGGGCAGGTCACCTTGCGCGGCTCCAAGGTGCCCAGCATGCCTGGGTGGAGGGGCTGACGGCAGGTGGGGAAGTACCTCGGGCTACCGTCCGGGGCAGGGTCGTCTTCACACAGGTCATGGACAATGCCGACTTTGAGGATGATCAGGTCAGTGGCCTCCGTCATGGTCCGGTCCTTTCTCTGCCACTAGCGGCGGGCAATTTCATCAACAAACCGTTGGATGTAGACACAAATCTGTGCCAGGCTCTGCGCGCTCCAGGGCAATCCCAGGCTGCCCACCAAGGCATAACGGGCGATGATGAGTTGTTCAACGGTCAGGCTCGTCAGGTCAACCTCGGTGTTCTGGGTCTGGGTGGAGCAGGGCATGGTCAGGTCCTTTCTTCCTCTCTGATATCGGTTCCTTTACTCTACACCTAGATTATACCAAAAATGTCTATAAAAAACAACTAAACTCAATACAATTTCTACAAAGAATTGTTGTTTTTTTGCCCTTTTTTCTGCGATTTTCTAGTCAAAATTTACTGAGTTCAGTTGCATATTTATAGATCAAATTGGTACAATATTAGTGTAAGATGGGTTGAACGAACCCAGAACAAAACAGACAAGAATGAAAGGAAGACGCCATGAAGAAAGTAGCCCTGATCCACCTGACCCACAACACGACAGTGACCCGGATGAAGCACCACAAGCCGGTTGCGAAGGTGATTGCCACGGCCGCCTGTGGGGCCGGGACCCACGTGAAGCGCAGCACGGACGAGACGGTCGTGACCTGCCCTGCCTGCCGCACGGTTCTAACCGCTGCCAAGGCCCAGTGTGAGGCCCAGGCTGCTTCGGCCCACACCGACCATGCCCCGGATGCCAAGGGCCGCCCCGCCCATACCTGTGCCTGTGGCCGGGTCTTCTATGGCAAGACGGTCTCGAAGCAGTGCTATCGCTGCTGGAAGGCCAGCCAGGCGGCCACAAAGGCCGCCTAGGCCGGTGGCCGGGAGGCCCGCTCTCCTTCCTTGCTGACGTCATGCAGAACCTTGTACAATGTGCCTGAACGCTGTGGCTTTCCCTTCTCTCGCACCGTGAGGTCCCTATGGCAACCAGGGTGAATCCGGAGATCGGTGAACGGGTCATGGTGTGTCGCCATCGCTTGCGGCTGAGTCAACAGGAGTTGGCCAAGCAGGCGCAGATGAGCCCGACGTCCCTCAACCGCCTGGAGCTGGGGCATTACTCCGTCTCGGCAGAACGCCTGGCCGTGCTGGCCACCCTGCTCAACGTGCGGGCCGACTATCTGTGTGGATTTATCCCGTTTCCCCTGCCGTTGCGGGACAACGCCGCCGCCGTGGGAGCGCCGCAGGCCCCATGAGCCGGCCTGCGACCTGTGGGAAAAGCGCACATGCTCACGAGGACGAGCCTATGAGTACCAATGGCGAGCTCTATGAGAAGGATTTCTACGCCTGGACCCAGGAGACGGCCGCCCTCATCGCGGCGGGCAAATGGCACGAGATTGACCAGGCGCTGCTTGCCGATGAAGTGGCCGGACTCGGGCGCGACGACCAGCGCGCGATGGCCCGGCGCGTGCAGCGCCTCCTGCAGGAGTTGCTGATGTGGTGGGCGCTGCCGGGGGAACGCAAGGGCAACTGGGCCTCTGCCATCGTCGAAGCGCGTGCCCGGCTGGAGGATATCGTCAAGGATTCGCCCTCGCTCCAGGCCCAACTCGGCGAGGTGATGGCTGCAGAATACCGCTGGGCCAGAAGCAAAGCCCAGGACCGGGCACCGGGATACGTCTTCCCCGAGGCCTGTCCCTTCACCGTGGAGCAGGTATTGCATGACGACTTCTTGCCGGAGGGGTCGACCCTCGCGCCGCCATTGTCATGAGCCGGAGCGACCACCGGGCACTGGAGAGCCATCTGCGTGTGCTCCTTATGCACCTGCTGAAATGGCGCTATCAACCTGCAGGACGCCAGACCGGGCATAGCTGGGCTGATTCCATACGAGAAGCCCGCACGCAGGTTGCCGATGGCCTCCAGACCCATCCTGGCATGCACCAGCACGTGCCCGCTATCCTGGTCCGTGCCTGGCACAAAGCCCGCCGTGAAGCTAGCCATGAGACTGGCTTGCCCCTTGCCACCTTTCCTCAGGACTGCCCCTGGACGCTCGAGCAGCTGCTTGACAGGGATTTCTGGCCGGAGGAGGCGTCCCCTGCCTCCCGCTGACCGTCATGGGTGTGTGCCTGCCTCCTGCTGCCGCATGTCTTGACAGCGCCCACGCCACCGGGCTATGTTGTAGCAGCTGCACGCTCCCTGCTACAAAGGCCCGTTATGACTGCACCTGCCCAGACGCACGCGGTCTCGGGTGCCCCGTTAGCCACTGTGGCCGTCTCCTGCTCCGCAGGAGTAGACGCACGCCAGCACACCCTGGCACAGAGTTATGACCAGGTGGCGACCTCTTATAATGCATACTACGCCCGGATGCCCAGCGCCCGCTGGGAGGATCGCTGGCTCCAGCGCCGGTTACGGTCCCTCTGGCAGCCGGAAGATTTCGTGCTGGACCTGGGCTGTGGTACGGGTGCCCTGTTGACCCTGTTGCCGGTGCCACCCGAACTGTACCTCGGCGTGGACCTCTCACAGGGGATGCTTGACCAGGCAGTCAAGCAGTATCCCTCCCATACGTTCCTCCAGGCCGACATCCAGACGCTCACCCGGCTTTGCACAAAAAATCGGGTCATAAAAGTAACTCTGCAGTCAACCAAACCTATTCGATCTCAAAATGGGCTTGAAAAAAGACCTAATAGGTCTATTTTAACAACGAGTCATTTCTCTAACAGGACTTTTTGTGCAAATCCCAATCA